>CAMDSS010000006.1 GCA_945907085.1 Cyanobium sp. NIES-981
TAACCTAGGGGTTGCCTTTATGGCGCTCGGAGATGTTATTTCTGCGATTGCCTCCTATAATAAAGCACTAGAATTAAGGTCAGACTATCCAGAAGCTCACAATAATCTTGGTGTCGCTTTAAGGGAGCGTGGTGATATTGGGCTGGCGATTGCCTCCTACAATAAGGCTATAGAACTAAGGCCTAACTACCCAGATGCTTGCATCAATCTTGATTTGGCTCTAAAGGATCAGTGTAAAACTAAAACTTCTGTGCAAATATATAGACTCTAGCTTCTAGCTACAGACATAATTTTGCCCTAGTTTCGATGTGATCCGCTGTGCCGACTGGATCATTGATCTTGTTCCTGATGGGGGCGATAAGGGCGGCGAGATCGTGGTTGTGGGCACCCCTGAAACCGTGGCAGAGCATCCCACCAGTCATACGGGCAGATATCTCAAGGAGGTCCTGCTGCAGCATCCGCCTGAAGCCGTTGCTGTCTGAGTTGTGGTTTGAGGGTGGTGTGAGTGGTGGTCTTGTAGGGGTAGGGGAAGGGCTGGGAGTGGTTTGGGTGGTGGCTTGAGAAGAACTCTCATAATTAAATAATCACGAGCCTATTAGTAGTCAAAGCAAATTTAAATCCTCTCAACAATGCTTGAGCCTTACTTCCGAATATCGAGATCAAGCCTGCTCCAGTGAAATAGCTGTTCGCTGGAGAAATCGTTAAGAATTGAAGTGTTTAGGCTGTAAGTTTCGGATGGAGGCTGCTTCCCTGCTCTGGCCCAATGATGAGCATAGTTGGTACTATAAAAAAGTGACCTAGCCCCTGTCCACTCAACAGCTAGGCCATGATTTTTGAAGGCGGAATACATTATTCGATCACCAATCACCGAAAGTGGTTTGGTCATTGTTGCCCAGAGAGGGAGAAGGAAAAAGCTACTTTCAAACATTGCTAGACACGACGTATCTATATGCTGCCTCATAGTATCCTCAGCATCTGGCTCAACAATAGTCTCGTCAGAAAGAACCAAGTGTCTGTAGGAAGCAACTACATCAGCATATGGATTTTTAGCTTTTGTCGCAAGAGCGTTTTCCACGTGCTCAGAGGAAAACCAATTGTCGGCATCTAAGAAGAGAATTGGATTAAAGCCTTGATTGATCGCTGATAAAGCACCTATTGCTCTGGGGGTATTTCCGTAATCATTATGGGAATGTGCAAGTGTAATGTGCTGGGCTTGGAGGTCATTAATGGCTTGAATGACATGACCGTCAGAAACAAGAAAATGAGAACAAGGAATTGTTTGCGAAAGGCAGCTCTGATGGCATCTCTCAATTATTTCAAAAGGCTCTGTGTGGTAGGGTGTAATTACAGCAGGTTTAAATGATGCCATATTTAATAGTTAGCAAGATTACTAGTAATATACATTGTACCTTGCTATCATTGGCATCGGCAAGAGTGGTTAGAGATGCTGGTGGTCGGCACCCCTGAAACGGTGGCAGAGCATCCGACCAGCCATACGGGCAGATACCGCAACCAGATTGTCTTTGGATACCAGTGGTTCCTGAGTGCCACCGATCTGATCTATTCGGTACTGCTCTGCCAGTTCAGGATCTAAGGCTCTCAGGAACTTCTCAAGGGTCTTTCCACATCCAGAGCACTGAGGACTACCTTTCTTCGCACAGAAGAAGGCCCAATAGTTCTGGAGGTCATTCCATACCAATGCTCCTTTGTGTTCAATCCTTTTGGACTCTGTACGAGCAAGAGGAGAGCAGAAGGGACAGCAGAAGACCCACTTGCTCCCCCCACTAGCAACGGCAACTTCTTTTGCGTTCTTCAGGTATCTATGGAGCAGCAATAACCGATACCGTTGATCAATGGGACTTTCCTTCACCTGACCCTTTGAACCTATTGATGTCTTCATAAGATATTTGATTGCCTATGTTCTTCTGTTATTATACTCTATTGGTTTATATCTGTCAACCAGAAGATGGCTTGACACTATATCCAAACAGCAGTAGAATCACTCTGTTGCCGTTAAAGATCACATTGTACCTTAAGAATAGAAAATCATAAATAACTACGCAGTAGTTTGATCAGGGTATGGCTATAGGTTCTTAGAGACCCTCAAGGAAGCTCTTGGGACCCATCAAGCAACCCATCATGAGCAGAGCATCAAGACCAGAAGGAAAAGAAGGTAAGAACAACATAGAGGTGCCGTAGGCAATCCCCGTAGGGGATTCAGTTAAGACACCTTCTTGACCTTCTGGTTCCTTAAGGACACCAGGAGCACAGGAACTCTTCAAGACCTACCAAGAAGTCCTCAAGGACCCCCAACACTCCACAAGGACCACAAGGACCATTAACAGGACCAAGAGGGTTCCAGACCCCCCGTCGCAACTCCTTGATCATTGGTTTCCTCAGTCAATGTCGTGATAAGACCCATCAGTGCCGTAATACCCGCGAAAGTGCCCTCTTTTGGATGGGTTGTACCTGTTGCTGCGATCAATCCTTGTCCGAGTGTTCCTGGACCTGCTACTGGGTGTTCCAGAGGCACTTTGGGTTCCAGTGGTTTTGGTTTCCTTCTTGAACCCAACTTGCTCCCACTTCAACCCCAACGAGTGCCTGAGGTGGTTTGCTGCTGTTTTGGCTGCTTCGTATCCGTCGAGACCACTAGCCAAGACCTGATGGGTGTCTGCTCGGTAGATGTAGAAGGAATGATTTTCATTGACGCAGCAGGTTGAGGATTTTAGTTTGGTAAGAATTTTCATAAAGTCCTTAAAGGAGATCTTTGGCGTTTTTGTTTTTGTAGATGTCATCATCTGGTGTTTCTCTTTGGACCCCATGGGTATTTAGACCCCAATATGTCCCACAAGTAATGGTCTTATGAATCAATCTGTCTCTTCTGTCCCTTGTCCCCTAAGACCGCAACAACACAGGAGCAAAGTCCAAAGGACCAGAAATCAGTAAAGAAGCTAAATAGAAGCAAAGGAGAAATCATTAATGGAAACAGTCATAAGACCAGAAGATGCAGTCAATATCACCTTGTTCTTTGGGAAGAGGAAGCAGGAAACCTTGAGGAAGTTCAATCAACCTAGTAATCAGTTAAGACGCAGTAGAACAGGAACTCTTGATTTCTTGATTACGCACTATGAGTGGTATGAACACTACAAGAAGGTGTCGTTATGACGATCCGTTTGACAGCAGTGGAGCAGCAAAGGCTTAAGGTGCTGCAGCAAAAAGACAAACGATACAAACAAGGACTGGAGCAGAAGATTAAGGCTGAACTGAAACTGGACTATGCTGCAATCTTATAGCCACTGGTCCCGGCAGGACCCTGACGTGGGACAGATACTCAACAGTCCCCTGTCCGATGAGTTCTCTCTGGAAGGTCCTGCAAAGAACCCCTTTGATCCTTTGTCCTATGAGGATGCTTGTGATATTGCTGATGCCCTTGACCTGCCAGATGGGGACTGGGACCAGATCAACCAGGCATACAACATTGTGGAGTAGTAAATACTAAGATAATGGTGCTATGATTACTTCTTAAAGTATCCCTTAGGCGAGTCTCAAGTGATACCCAGAATACGAAAGTATAGTGACGTGGCACTAATGCAACTGTCCACAATGCGTTGACCTGGCAGGGAATGCCTGGTATACTATGTTCATAGCAGAGGATGCCCCAACAGGGTCGGCAGTAGCTCATACTTCAGATCAAACTTTGACTGAGTACAACATCATCCCCAGAGGGGTTGATGTCTTGACGATCGCAAACCGTCTATAAAACCTAGTGTCGAAAACTAGAGATTGCGTGGATTCATTTTATCTCTTACCGATTACTTGTTTCAAGGTCTTATTCAACAGGATTTTTCATTCTGCTTACTTCTGGTGCTTCTGAAGGAGAGCAATCTGTCCTGAATAAGGCATTAGAGAGTTTCACTCAATTTATCTCTGATGACTTTGAGGATTGCTGCTTCTATTGCGTTCAGAATCAAATCTCTATCTGGGACTACTACGGAACTCATTCTGGAGATACGCGGATTCCTGCTGTCTTGAATGAGTTGTGGGTTGAGTACTTGATCTGGATAGCAAGTGCAACATCGCAACTTAATCCGAAGGGAAAGTCTTAAGCACTTATCTGGGTACCAGATCAAGATTCAGCGATCCCTTCTGAATTGATTTTAGACGACCGTAAACCGTCTCTAAACCCCGGTGTCGCATACCGGGAGATTGCGTGGATCTCTTTTGGGATACGTGATAAACCGCGGTGCTTTTGCAAAACACATTGAGCGTTCACCCACCGCGTTGTAGTGGGATTTCTTTTCCTAATTATTATGCCTACTGGAATCACTACTCTTAAAGAGTTTATGCTTCAAAACTCTATTGAAATGTTTTACGTCAACGATGATCCAGAGGGACTGTCGGGGCAAGAAGGAATTTTCTTTGATTGCGCTCAAAAGAGCTTTTTTGACTTAACCTTGAGCGATGAAGACGACTCTATATGGGACGACTTTTTGCAATGTGTGTTTGATGCTCACGGTGAAACTAGCGTCGAGCATCCTTACGCACGTCTGACCGGTTATTTTTTTCTCGAGAACGGTGAGTTGCATTTCGAGACGGAAAACCTGTATTTCAAGCGATGAGGAGTTTCTTTCTGATTTCGTTGTCCCCGTATGCAGTTACATCTTCTTCATCTTCCACAGGTCAAATTCAATTTGGATTTATCCATGACCACCATGTGTGCCCGTATATCAGCGGGCACGATTCTTAACCAGATTTTCCTTGGACCACGCCTTCTGGTCTAGCTGGAATCAGAGCTGCAATATTTGATCGCATTGCGATTTTCTGTTGGGAAACCGTCAGTGGAAGTGACTCACCCCCAACTCGGCATCAAGACCCGTCCAGTTGGTTTGGCATAGACCTTTAGCATCGTTTGAGTGCTATGACCTGCCACCTGTGCGAGATCTGCTGCTGAGTTCCCCATTGCAAGGGAATGGGAGATGAAGGTGTGCCGTTGTGAGTAAAGCCGACGTGGTTTGAGACCACAACGGGTTAAGGACCTTTTCCACACCTTCCCCAGCAGAGAGTCATAGACGTTCTGGTGGGAGATAGGGGTCAGGAAGACCAGTCCATCAGGGTCATAGAGGTTCAAGGTCCTCTGGTGCTCCTGATGGTCCTTCAGGACCTCAAGGACTGACGCATTCAAGGGAACAATGCGTTCAACACCAGTTTTGGTAGTTGAGGGTATGAACCGATGAGTGTTGAGACCATCAATCCTGAGGGACTTACCAATCAGTAGTTCTCCATCCTTCCAGTTGATGCAATCCCAACTAAGTGCCCGTAGTTCTCCGTTCCTCAGTCCAGTACTTAACCACAAGAAGAACAATGGGTAGAACCAGGATTCTTCTGCCTTGATGTAGTCCAGAACCTTCTTGATGTCTTCCGTTCCCAACACATCACTGTGAATGGAAGTTTTTGGGATCTTCAGTTGATAGGTGAATAGGTTCTTGGATTGCGGTAACACCCTGCGGAATTCACACAGGATTCCAGCAATGGTTCTGTTCTGGAGTCCTTGACCTTGCGACCAGAGCACAAAGGAATGGGTGTCCTCTTTGGTCCTGATGGTTTTGCCGTATTTTTGGAGGGTACGGTAAGCGTGAATGGTGCGACTCTGATGACTTGATTCTGCAAGGGTCTTGAGGGCACTGAGAAGTTCAGTGTCCTCCCTGTTTCCTGATGCCTGATAGGTCCTCAAGGACGGATCAAAGGTTCCACAGCAATAATCAGCCCAGATTCGTGCTGAGAGTGCTGATGCCTTTGCAATAGCAGTTGGATCACTCCAGGACCCGAGTCGGTTGATGAAGGCATCAGTACCGTTGATGCGAACCCTGAGTTGGAGGGCACCGTTGTTGCTTCTCAAGGAAGGTGGTTTCCGCAATGGGATAAGGAGTTGCTGCAACCTGGCTACTGGTGGTTGTGGTTACAAGCCAAGAGAGAATCCACGTTCCGTAGCCGTTTGTAGCCAAATCAGGTTCAGTAGAATACAAAACCTCTTAAAGTCCAGAACAGTGGCTTGTTCTCTGGCTTTCTGGATAAATCAGGTCCCCAAACCTTGGCTGAGCCTTGTATTTGCAAGGGCTTTACCGACTGATGGATGTGATGCAGCGCCTGGTAGATAAGGGCAACTCGATCCTGGTGATCGAGCACAACCTCGATGTGATCCGCTGTGCCGACTGGATCATTGATCTTGGTCCTGATGGGGGCGATAAGGGCGGCGAGATCGTGGTGGTGGGCACTCCTGAAACGGTGGCTGAGCATCCCACCAGTCATACGGGCAGGTATCTCAAGCAAGTGCTGAAGCAGCATCCTCCGTCTCAGGAAGTGCCGTAGGAACTGGGTTGGGAATGGGAGTTGACTAGTGAGTTGACTAACGAATGCCACTCAGAGAGTCAAGCAATTAATTTCTGAAGTGCTTCTTGAGGAATTGAATGAATTTCCAATATAAAAGTCAAACTCTCCATGTTTTCCGTGTGTGAATCCTTCACCATTTATGGCATTATGAAAAGCATCGCTACATCCTTCGACCATTCGATCGTGTAACTCACAAGAGATTACTTTAGATTTCCTGATCCATTCTTTAGAGTGTGAGTGCGAGAATATTTCTTTTTCAGATCCCTCAATATCAATTTTTAGAAAGTCGATGCGTTCCATATTCGCAAAATTCATAATATCGATAACAGACATTGCCTTTATTCTTGGTGACACTTCCTCACCTTCTGATACCTCACGAACCATAGTGCCCCAATCTCCACCAACCTTTGCCGAGATTGTAAGATCACATGTCTTAGACCAAACGCCAACATTAACACATTCAATATTGCCAAATTGGCGTGAGTTTAATGTAGCGATTATGTAGTTATCAGGGTCTGGTTCCACTAGAACAATTCTGGCAGTTGGGTATTTATGTGCTAGGTAAGTGCTCGCCAGACCAATATAACCCCCAAGATCTAGAATTGTATTAGGTTGCTCTGGTAGAAACTCATACTCTTTACGGAGATAAATCTGGATAAAGTTATCGATATCGCTTGTTGATCGACGCAAGTAAATTGGCGAAGTAAATCCCTGAGGGATTATTGAAACCAGCTCATTCCTTGAACCTTGTTTTGCGTAAAGGTAAAACTGGTTCCAGATTTCTTGATTTACACCTGAGAGATTAAGTGTGAACATCACAAGGATGAAGATTTTCTATATTATAGCATATGACAGATTGATTAGAATTTCCTTTCCCAAGCTTGAGATTTTGATCTTTGATGTCAAGTTAAATGCGTAACTCTTTGTATTTGCTGTTAATTAAATCCTTTATAAGTTTATTCATGTCACCGAATTCCTTCTCGACTTTCTTTAATTCTAACAACATCGCCGCTTCTACGGGTGTCAGTTTAATTATAATTGTTTTCATTCTTCCTTGTGATAATTTATGCTAGGTGATTATTGGTCTAAATCGCTATTAAAGGCATCTAGCGGAACCATGGAGAGATCCGACTGCTTACTCAAATAACTTGATAATCTTTTGAGATCATCGACTTCACAAGAGATTCTCTGAACATCAACGCTCTTCCATTTAGAAAGCGATCTGATTTTAGCTGGCAATTCTTTGCGAAAGAGATTCTCCATGCCTACCTGAGTATTTAGGATTGCTGGCATTCTTTCAATAATCATATGAGTGTGATATTGACCAGTTCCTAAATGACTCTGTATGTTGAAGAATAGCATCTTTGGATGAGGAAATAAACCAGCACCCTTGATGGTTCGATCTCGATTCATGTAGGCGACTCTGCGGATCTTATTTTTTAGATCAGCTATATCTCTAAGAATCTCATCTTCATTTGTTTTGTTGTCAGTGTAGTGAAAACTAATGAACCAATATGGATTCATTCCTATAGTTATTTTCTTGAGGATGAGATCTTTGATTTGCTGTCTGAGTCGTTTTGATCTTTGGCGTTCTTCTTGGTAAATTGATTTCATAGGAATTATTCTGAATTCTTCTCATGCTGAAGCACTGGCGATTGATCGCCGCTGCCACTATATTTGATTAATTGCCGTTAGCGTGAATCTCCTCTATCGACCGAGTGAGCACTAATTGCTCAGGTATTTATGGGGATTGGCGAAAATCTTTGTCGTAATGTGTTGAAATTCCGATAATTAGCAGGGTAAGATCACCGAGATAGAGCACCCAGCTACATTTATAATGTCATTTAATTCTGTGTCACGCACCCACTTTTATAGATTATACAAGTAACATCTTTATGCTGCTATCCAATTGGGAATCTGAACTCTTCCTGTATGTTTTGCGTAGGTCTTGAGCAGCATTTGTGTGCTGTGACCAGCAATCTGCGCTAAATCTGCGGGAGAGTTGCCCATCGCTAAGGCATGGGATAGGAATGAGTGTCGCTGAGCGTAGAGGCGTCGATGCTTGACTCCGCAGCGTTGTAGAGATTGTTTCCAGCGTCTTCCGATGAGATCGTCGTAAATGCTTCTGTGAGCTCTTGGTGTGACGAAAACCAACCCGTGTGGGTCGTAGATCCCCAGTGCTTCCATCGATGCTTTGTGCTGCTGGAGAATCTGTTTGACTGCTGCTGACATGGGAACGATTCGCTCCCGACCAGTTTTGGTCGATGCCCATGTCACATTCATGCCATTAAACCCATCAGGGCGAAGTGACTTGGAGATCAGTAGTTCGCCTTCCTCCCAGCGAACACAATCCCATGTCAACCCACGAATTTCACCATTCCGTAGACCTGTGCTCAACCATACTGAGAAGAGAGGATAGAACCACTGATCATTTTCTTTCAGATCAGCGAGGATGGTTCTGATTTCTTCTCTGCTAAGAACATCGGATTGAGCAACTGACTTTTTGTAGCGTAGGTTGTGCTGGAAGAGGTGTTTGCTCTCTGGGCAGGAACGCTTACATTCGCAGAGAATGCCAACGATTGTTCGGTTAGTGAGGTTCTGATTTACCTGTGCCCAGCGAATGAACTCCTGAGTGTCGGTAAGTGATCTCAGGGATTTCCCGTAGCGTTTGACTACTCGATAGGCATGGATTGCTCGTTTCTGCCGAAGCGTCTCTGCGTTGATCTTCAAGCGTTCCAGTAGAGCAGCATCCTGACCCTGACTCAGTGGTTGGTAGATTCTGAGGGAGTGGTCAAATGTGCCTGATTGGAAATCGCTCCAGATTCTGGCGCTGAGTGCCTGTGCCTTGGCAACAGCAACTGGATTATCCCAGCGACCGAGGCGACTGATGAAATGATCTTTGCCGTCAATCCTCACCCGCACTTGGATCGCACCATTATTGTTGCGTAGTGATGGTGCTTTTCTCACGACTTCCTCGTGACTGATGCCATTATGATGGATCGGGATGTGATCCAGTGGATTAAAAGATGATCCTGTAGCTGTTCGTAGCTGTTGGGAGCATATGGGCGTTTTTTAGGTGATTGTGGATATCAAAGTGGCTGTCTAAATATTCCTTCTCTGAGATCCTTGATGACTACAACGATCTCGTGGCGACGGAGCACAACCTCGATGTGATCCGCTGTGCCGACTGGATCATTGATCTTGGTCCTGATGGGGGCGATAAGGGCGGCGAGATCGTGGTGGTGGGCACCCCTGAAACGGTGGCAGAGCATCCGACCAGCCACACGGGCAGGTACCTCAAGCAAGTGCTGGAGCAGTATCCGCCAGTGGTGGTGGCTGTTTGAGGGTGGTTTGAGGGTGGTTTGAGGGTGGTGTTGGAGGGGTAGGGGAAGGATTGGGATTGGCTTAGTTGGTGGCTTGCTTTTGGGGGTCAACTGTGACATGGCTAGATTTTGTGCTAATTTATATTCACATATACGAGCAGTAAATTGAGGTCAACCTTGCTCTTCAAGCGCCTAGCCTCCTCGGCTTTGTTTTTTGGTATGCTGATTTCAGGTGTTTTTTCCTCCAGTGCACATGCTGAAGATTCAACACTTAAAGAACAGTTTTTTGTCCAAGAAGCCTTGCCACTTAAAAAAGTTCAAGCCTGTGAAAAAGTCGTTTCTGATTTTAATGCCCAGCAGTTCGATAAGTTCTCTTCCACTAGTTCTCGACTTATCGGCGTAGACCTTCACGGAAAGATCTGGGAAGTGAAGAAGAAGCCTGGAGGTGTTTGTGGTATTGAAAATATTGCTCGAATTGGAATCGAAGCACAACAGAAAAATGCAACTGGAGAAATCCAAAAAGTAGTATTTTATTACGAGCCTGTTTCCATCTGTGCATATACTCAAGATGCTAGTGAATTTCGACGTGTCAGGCGTCTGTGTTATCAACCTATTGGGATCGTTAATAAATTTGCTCCCTATAAAAGCCCTTAGTTAACAAGTTCGCCTTGAGGAAAATTCTTAGGATATTGTAGGCTTTATTTCACTTCTTGCTGTCTATAGTGATATGGGCGGCGAGATCGTTGTGGTGGGCACCCCCGAAACGGTGGCAGAGCATCCCACCAGCCATACGGGCAGGTATCTCAAGGAGGTGCTGAAGCAGCATCCGCCAGAGGGAGTGGCGGTCTGAGGTTGGTGCCGTTGAATCAACACAAACACTATCGTTTTGGAATCCACAAGTTCTTTTGCTTTGGACTACAGAAGCGACAACTTCTATTGGAATCTGAAACGCAATTCGTGCTGATTCGGAATGGCGGACCTTTTCGTTGTTTTTAATTTTCTCCATCGCTTGATTTTAAGCAATAGTCACTTTGCTTGCTCAAGTCTTCTGTCGGTTTACCTCTATATCTTTGATAAGCTATTTGATCCTTCAATGCAAAAGTACTTGATGTCAATCGAACTATCTTTCAGGGTCGAGCCCACTTCCTCACATTGTTGACGTGACTTCATTGGTACTTTTTCAATCGCTGTTGCAATCCCGTCTCTTTGAGCTGTAAGTAGCATGATTACAAGCCAGATAGTACTACTCAATTTGTGAATACAAAGTTTTATGATATTAGATGCTGCACCTCCGCTCTTCTGCGAAAAAGTACAATACGCACCTTATTTGCTTCACTTTGAGGCCGTTGAGGCAGTTTGTTTGGCTAACTCGCGCTTAGTTGTTTTGCTTAAAGAGCTGCTGACGGCATAATCGTTGTCGTGGTATTTGGGGGTGGTGCAGAGGGGGGTAGGGGATTTTAGAGTGGCTACTCTAGTCAAAATAAGATTATTCCTGGGCTCTCCTTGTCTGCCACGCAACATCTGTTTTCAACATAATGATATCTCCTGATAAACTGTTCAGTAATGTAAAGCTTTTTTGCTCCAAATCTGCCTCTATCGTTTCCTGCTTCTGCAAGAGCTGATTATGCCTAAAGCCTGCCGGTTATCCGATGGGCTTCAGCATTCTGCATCTCCATCTGCATGGGTTGTTTCGGGGCCGGGACCTGGAGCTGGGCCGTGATTCTGATACCGGTGGCCAGACAACCTATGTGCTGGAGCTTGTTCGAGCCCTGGCATCGTCGTCGTTGGTTGATCGGGTGGAGGTCTTAACCCGGCAAATCTTTGATAAGCGGATCTCTGTGGACTATGGCCAAACCACAGAGTTGATTGGTCCTGGTGCGTTGATTCGTCGGATTCCATTCGGGCCCAGGCGGTATTTGCGTAAGGAACTGTTTTGGCCCTTTTTGGATCATCTGGCCGATCGCCTCTGCCGCCAGTTGCAGGCCCAGCCCCGGTTGCCCAATTGGATCCATGCCCACTACGCCGATGCCGGTTATGTGGGGGCCCTGGTGTCCCGCAGGTTGCAGTTGCCGCTTGTGTTTACTGGCCATTCCCTAGGGCGTGAAAAACGTCGCCGCTTACTAGAAGCCGGACTCGATTCCCAGTCCATCGAGGCCCATTACGCCCTGTCTGCCCGCATTGCAGCCGAGGAGCGGGCCCTAGCCCAGGCGCAATTGGTGGTCACCAGTACCCAGCATGAACTCGACCATCAGTACGCCCGCTACAGCAAGTTCAGGCCAGACCTAGCCACGGTTATTTCCCCCGGCGTGGATTCAGTCCTGTTTCATCCCGTTGCTGCGTCAACAGAAAGCCTCAACCACCCCCTGGTGGCTCCGTTCTTGCGCCACCCCCAGCGACCGCCCCTGTTGGCGATTTGCCGCGCCGACCACCGGAAGAACATTCCAGCCTTGCTTGAGGTGTTTGCCCGATCGGAATTTCTGCGTGAGAACCACAACCTGGTTTTGGTTCTTGGTTGCCGCCAAGACTTGCGCCAACTGGATAAGCCACCGCGGGAGGTTCTCCTCCAGCTTTTCGAGTTAATCGATCGCTACGACCTTTATGGCCTTGTCGGCTACCCCAAGCACCACACCCGGGAGCAAATCCCAGAGTTGTTTCGATGGGCTGCCCGGTTGGGGGGTGTGTTTGTCAATCCTGCCCTCACCGAACCCTTCGGGCTCACCCTGCTGGAATCCGCGGCCTGTGGGTTGCCAGTGGTGGCGACCGACGATGGCGGCCCCAAAGACATCCTCGAGCGTTGCAACAATGGTGTTCTTGCCGACGTGTCGGACCTTGGAGCCCTGCAGGCGGCCATTGAGTTAAGCGTGAGCAACGCCACCCGTTGGCGGGGCTGGCGCGACAACGGGCTTAAGGCGGTTAGGGCCAACTACAGCTGGACAGCCCACGTGAATCGCTATTTAGCGATGGCCAGTGGTGCCTTATCCCCTACGGAGCAGGTGCTCGACCATCAACCCCCGTGTAGTGCGTATTGGCATCAGGCATCCAGTAGCTGAGATCGTTTTGCCAGAAGATGCGACCGGCGAGTTGGCCGGTGGCGAGTTTGGTGCCCGCCATGGCGGTGACCAATTGGCCCATTTCCAGAGCAGATAAATCGGTTTTGATATCCGTGCCTGCCACCTTCAGCAACCCCGGTAACTGGGCCAGGGTGGTGGGTTGGCCCAGCTTTTTGAAGACTTCACTTAGCACCAGTTTCTGGCGCTCCATGCGGCCGATATCACCCATTTCGTCGTGCCGGAAGCGGAGGAAGCCTTCGAGTTGATCCCCCTTGAGCCGTTGGGGGCCGGGGTAGAGGTCGATGTAAAGCCCCTGGCTGTTATCGGTGTAGACCATCCGCTTGGGCACATCCACATCCACGCCCCCGATGGCATCGCCCAGGCGTTTCACAGCCTGGAGGTCGATGCGCACATAGCGATCAACGGGTGCATGCAGCAGGTTGCTGAGCTCCTGTTTCACCGCGTCGATGCCGCCGTAGTTGTAGAGGGCATTGGCCTTCAACACTCCGTACTGCTGGGATTCCACGAAGGTGTCCCGTGGCACCTGGGTGAGCAGGGTTTTGCCGTCCTTGATCTGGACGGTGAACATCACATCTGTGTTGCCAGCCACTTTGTCGGTGCCCATCACCAGGATGCGCCGATCTCCCAGGCCAAAGGGATTCACCAGGGCCCCAATCCCTTGGGGCCCCTTGAGCAGGGCTGTGATTGCTGCTCCGGCCAGGTGGGGAAGGGGGCCGGCCATGCCCCAGCCCAGGGCTATTCCCAGGGCAAAGGGCACCAGGGGCCCGCGCTTCTGCTTGGAGGGCCTGGTGGTGGGAGGACGACCACCTCCCTTGGGTTTGCGCCGCTCTCGGCTTGCGTCCCGCTCCCGTTCCGGTGGGCGCCGATCCTGGCGGGGCTTGTTCTCGCGTCTTTGGCGGCGTGGCTCCAGATCGCCGATGAGGCCACTGGGGATCACAGCTCGAATGGCCTGGGCACCGCGGCGGCTGTCGCTTCGTCTACGACGCGGAACGGGTTGGGCCTGGCTCATGGCGCTGCTTGCTGGGCGCACCATAAGGGGCAGATCCTTGGTGCACCAGGGGGTTGGCAGCTTTTGTTGGCTTTGATCCGGGAATCAGGGTTGGGCTTTGACCTGGATCTGGGCGGCGGCGGCATCGGCCTTGCGGCGGGCCTCTGCTTCCGTGGCCCCCTGGGCCAGGGCGACGCCCATGCGGCGATGGGGTCGGGCATCGGGTTTGCCAAACAGCAGCACCTCGGTATCCGGCTCCCCCAGGGCTGCAGCAACCCCCTCAAAGCCCACGGTTTCCGCGGACTCCGAGGCCAGAATCACCCGGCTGGCGGCGGGACCCAAGGAGCGGATCGCCGGAATGGGTAACCCCAGCACGGCCCTGAGGTGCAGGTCAAATTCACTGAGGTTTTGGCCCATCAGGGTCACCAGGCCGGTGTCGTGGGGGCGCGGCGAAAGCTCGGAGAACACCACCTCAAGATCGTCGGGATGGCCCCCTGGGGCACCACAAAGGAAAAATTCCACCCCAAACAGCCCGGCTCCGCCGAGGTTGGTGGTCACGGCTTTGGCCATGGCCTGGGCGGTTGCCAGCTGCCGGGCCCCCACCGCAGCCGGTTGCCAGCTGCATTGGTAGTCGCCCCGTTCTTGGATGTGGCCAATGGGCGGGCAAAAGAGCGTGTCCCCCTCCCATTGCCTCACGGTGAGCAGGGTGATTTCCAGCTCAAAGCGCAGGAATTCCTCCACGATCACCCGGGTGCCTTCGCCCCGGGCCCCGGCCATGGCGGCGTCCCAGGCGGCTGCGATGCCTTCAGGCCCTTTCACCACACTTTGGCCCTTGCCTGAGGAGCTCATCACCGGTTTCACCACCACCGGCCAGCCGAGGGGCGCTGCGGCGGCGGCGAGTTCGGCCCCACTTTCGGCATAGGCAAAGCGCGCCGTGCGAATCCCCAGCTCCTGGGCGGCGAGATCCCGGATCCGATCCCGGTTCATCGTGACCGCGGTGGCCCGGGCCGTCGGAATCACGGTGATGCCTTCGGATTCCAGCTCGGCCAGGGCATCGACGGCTAGCGCCTCAATCTCTGGGATCACCACATCCGGACGGTGCTGGCGCACCACGGCTTTGAGGGCTTCCGGGTTGCCCATGGCCACCACTTCGGCCACGTCGGCGACCTGCATGGCCGGAGCTCCCGCGTAGCGATCCACGGCGATCACCTGGCAGCCGAGTCGCTGGGCCGCAATCGCCAACTCCTTGCCCAGCTCGCCGCTGCCCAGCAGCATCACCGTGGCCGGAAACGATCTAGCTTGGCGGTTGGACATGGATGGATGGGCAGCGGTGGTAGGTTTTGCTTTTCAGGCCCTCTTGGGCATCAGCCCCGTGTTGGGCTTTAGCACCGCAGGAGATGCGGCCAATGGGCTGCTGTTTGGTTGGGATATTGCCGACATGCAGAAGTGGGCCCTGATTTATTTAGGCCTGTCTTCGATGGCGTTTGTGGTGGTCTGGGTGGTGGGTTATTTCCGCCGGGCCAGCTGACTAGGCCTCGTTGAGCAGGGTCAGCTGGCACACCGGGGATTCTTCGCTGACAAACCCGTAGGCCTCAAAGACATCGGGATCGGGATGGATGATGTGCTGGCCGTCGCTCTGGCGCTCGAGGCTGAAGCCCTCGCTGGCCATGCGCCGCATCAAGCCAGCGGCTTCCTCAAAGCGTGCGGCCATCGCCTCCAGGCTGGCGCAATCGGAGGTGAGACCGGTTTCTTTCCAGGTGAAGTAGGCCATGCCTAGGGAAGCAGCAGTAATCCCACGCCCACCAGTATCAGGCTGGCGGTCCAAAAGTTGATCACCACCTGCTGTTCGGCCACGCCGCCCAGCTCAAAATGGTGGTGGAGGGGCGCCATACGAAACACCCGTTTGCCCACCCCATCAGGGCCTTTGGTGGCTTTAAACACCCACACCTGCACGATCACCGACAGGGATTCGACCAGAAACACCCCTCCCATCACCAAAAGGGGCCACAGGCTGTTGGAGAGCAGGGCGACGCCGCTGAGGGCTGCGCCCATGGCGAGGGAGCCGGTGTCACCCATGAACAACCGGGCCGGGTTCCGGTTGTGGGCCAAAAAGCCCAACCAGCAGCCCGCCATCGCCAGGCAGAAGGCCGCCAAGGCAGGGTCACCCTGGTTGCCCCGCAGCATCAGTTGCAGGCCCAGGCCCGTGAAGACCACCGAGCCACAGCCCGCGGCCAGGCCATCGAGCCCATCGGTGAGGTTGGTGGCGTTGCTTTCGGCCAGAAACACAAACAAACCCAGCGGCCAGATCAACAGCCCCAGGGGCAGCACCCAGCCCATGGCCAGGGCCACATCGCCAGCTTCTGCGGCCCCCATCCAGCCGCCGGTTGCGGCCCAGATCAAAAACAGCAGGGCCGCCCCCGCTTGCAGGGCCAATTTTCCCTTTGGGGTGAGGCCGGTATTGGTCTGTTTGGTGAGGCTGCGCCAATCGTCCACGGCGCCAATGGCCATGTAGGCGAGGGTGATCGCCGCCACCGCCAGCAACCGCGGATCGGAGGGGGTGATCAGGCCACCGATCAACACTCCCACCGGCACCACCAGGAGGCCCCCCATGGTGGGGGTGCCGGCTTTGCTCTGATGGGCCTTGGGCCCTTCTTCGCGGATCACTTGGCCCAGCTTGAGCGCCCGTAATTTCGGCACCCCCCAGGCTGTGACGCCCCAGCTGATCAGGGCCGACACCACCAGGGGCAGGGTGAGCATTGAGTTGGCCACAAGGCCATCGCTCAGCACGCAGGCGCCGAGCAGCAAAAAGCCCAGCAATGCTGAGCTTTGACGGCTAGAGAGCGTCAGTCTTCCCAGTTGTCTTCCTGTTGCTCGTCGTCTTTGTTGTAGTCCTCTTTCTCGCCCATCAAGGCCGAGAGCTCTTCTTCTTCAACCGTGCTCACGTCGGTGCTGGCGGTTTCCTCATCGGCCACCAGGCGCCCGCTGCTCTCCAGCCAGCTGAGCAGGTCAGGTTCATCCCGCAGGGGCAGCACGGGGGCGGGCTCACTCCGGCGATACCGGGTGAGGGAGGGGTTGATGGTGTCGAGGCGACTACTGCCGCTGGTTGCGAGCTTGCTCATGCGGTCAAAATCGCTGCAGGCTAAGCCTGGTAAACCAATCCACCACCATACCCAATGGCCGCAGCTACCCCAACAGGTTTTTTGCGATCCGTGCTGCCCCTTTGGCTCTTGGCCCTGGCCGTGAGTGCGGCCCTGGTGGCCAGTGGCCAGCATTGGCCCCAGACCCTGGTGGTCAAGCCCGCCCTGGTTTGGGGGCTGGTGTTGGTGCCGCCGGGATTGATGGCCCTTTGGCTGGTTGCCCAATGGCGGACCCCCGGCGAGGGAGAATCGCTCCACTGAGTGCTGGAGTCAGGGTGATGGGTCGGGCGAAGAAGGCGGTATTGGCCTATTCAGGCGGGGTCGACACCAGCGTCTGCATTCCCTATCTGATGCAGGAATGGGGCGTGGAGGAGGTGATTACCTTCGCTGCCGATCTGGGCCAGGGCGATGAGCTCGAGCCGATTCGTCAGAAGGCCCTCGACTCCGGCGCCAGCCAGTCGATCGTGGGTGATCTGATTGAACCCTTCATCACCGAATTCGCCTTCCCAGCCATTCGGGCCAATGCCCTCTACGAGGGGCGCTACCCCCTCTCCACGGCCCTGGCCCGCCCCCTGATTGCCCGCCGTCTGGTGGAGATTGCCCGGGAGGTGGGTGCCGATGCGGTGGCCCATGGTTGTACGGGCAAGGGCAACGACCAGGTGCGCTTTGACGTTGCCATTGGCGCGTTGGCCCCGGATCTCAAGGTACTCACCCCAGCCCGCGAGTGGGGCATGAGCCGGGAGGAAACCATTGCCTACGGCGAGCGCTGTGGCATCCCCTCACCGGTGAGTAAAAAGTCGCCCTATTCCATCGATCTCAACCTGCTGGGCCGCTCGATTGAGGCTGGCCCCCTGGAGGATCCCAACGTGGAGCCCCCCGAGGAGATCTATGCCATGACCTGCTCGGTGGAGGCCGCTCCGCACGCTCCCCAGACCGTTGAGATCGGCTTTGAGCAGGGCAACCCCGTGAGCATTGATGGGGTGCGGCTCGATCCCGTGGGCCTGATTCGCCAAGCCAACGCCCTGGCCGGCGGCCATGGGTTTGGCCGGCTCGACATGGTGGAAAACCGGGTGGTGGGCATCAAGAGCCGGGAGATTTACGAAACCCCTGGCCTGCTGTTGTTGATCAAGGCTCACCAGGAGCTCGAGAGCCTCACCCTGGCGGCGGATGTGCAGCGCTACAAGCGCCAGATCGAGATGAGCTGGGCCGACTTGGTGTACCAGGGCCTCTGGTACGGCCCCCTCAAGGAAGCCCTCGATGGCTTCATCGATCGCACCCAGCAGACCGTCAATGGCACGGTGCGCTTGAAGCTGCACAAAGGCAACGCCACGGTGGTGGGTCGCAGCAGCAGCACCCACAGCCTCTACGTGCCCGACATGGCCACCTACGGCTCCGACGACCAGTTCGACCACAGGGCGGCCGAGGGTTTCATCTATGTATGGGGCCTGCCCACCCGCCTGTGGGCCGCCGCTAGACGCCGCCCCTAGTAGGCCCGCCCCTAGGCGGCACCCCTAGGCCGCATTCTTGAGCCCAAAGGCGTGGCGAATCACCTGGCCGAATCGGGGCCGTTGCCCGCGGCCTGGCTTGACTGGTGGCAACAGCTCAGCTGCCCTGAAGTCGGTGGGGCTGCTTTGCAGTTGCAGCACCTGATGGCGCAGGGCTTGGTTTTCAGCTAGCAGGGGCTGGAGCCGCTGCTGAAATTTGCGCTCAAAGATCTCTGGAATGTCTTCGAGCAGTTCGTTCAGGCTGGTGATCTCGGCAAGGGCCGTGGCCAGCTCCCGTTCAACGGCCCTGAGTTCGCGAAAGTTTGGGGCTTCAGGTGGGGCTTCAGGGGCTGGGCTGAGCTGATCTTTCGCCCAAACAAAAACCGAAGCAGCCGCAGAGGGCCACTTCGGTTCGGGGACTGGGTGTTGCTCCGGCTCCATGGCCGGACCATACAGATCGGGATAGGCCGTGACAAGCCCAGATCAAACCCCAGCTTGCTGAAACAGCAGCTGGCTCAATCCGCAGCCGTGACCTCTTCGGTGCTGGCGGCTGGGGCCATGGGGGCGGCTTCGCTGGGGGTGCCAGGGATGGCCCGGGGGGCGGGCATGGGGCCGTCCTGCTTGATGGTGAGGTAGCGGATCACGTCCTCGGAGAGACGCATGGCCCGCTCCATGGGGGCGACTTGCTGGCCATCACCATCGTGGTTGAGCTGCACATAGATGCCTTCGCGGTGCTTCGCGATCGAATAGGCCAGACGGCGCTTGCCGCGCATTTGGCAATCCAACACCACACCACCGGACTCGGTCACGAGATCGCGGTACTTGGTGACATGGGTTTCCACCTCTTCCTCCGGGATGTCCGGACGAAGGATGTACATGGTTTCGTAATAAGACTGCGTCATGGTCGCCTGTCGGGGAAGCCTTTAGGGGGCAGGGGCCAGCAAGCGCAAGGCTCGCCAGCGACGAATCAACAAACCTATCGCAGCAGGTGCTGGCTAGTTCAGCTGCATCCGCACCGCTTCGGACAGCGTGGGGATATCGGCTTCCTTGCCCCGCAGGCTTTCGACCACCCCAAAGCCCACCAACACCAAAATCCCGAGGAACACCGTGTTGCTGAGGGTTCTGCCCGCAAAGTTGCCGCCGTTGAGTCGCAGCACCCCAAAGGCGAGGTTGATCAGCACGAGCACGATGTCCACCAAAATCGCCTGCAGCACGCTGTAGCGGATGAAGTAGGGCACCCGGGTGTTGCGGACCACCGCCAGAAAGAGCACCAGGAAGAGCACCAGGCTGCCAAAGGGCACCACCTGCTGCACCAGCACCACGGGTAGGGCGGGCAGCTGCAGCCAGGTCAGGATTGGGAACAGGCCAAAGAGCCCTTGGCCGAAGGGAATGCCATCGCTCCAGGGGAGCAGATAGGCCGCTGCCGCCAACAGCCGTTGCCAGATCGGAGGGCCTTGCATCGCGCCGCTGCTGCTCATGGATGGCTCAGGCTAGGGCTGCCTTCACGGCAGTCCGCATGGCGTCGGTGGGCACGCTCTCCAGGCCGCTCCATAGCCTTAGCGCCGCAGCCCCCTGCTGCACCAGCATCTCCAGGCCGTCTTGGGTGGGGCAGCCCCGTTGGGCGGCCTGCCGCAGCAGCTGGGTGGGTCTGGGCGTGTAAATCAGGTCGTACACCGTGCTCCCTGGCCGCAGCTGGTCGAGCTGGGCCGGATTGAGGGGGCAGGCCTTGAGCGCTCCGGGATCCGTGGCCCCTGTCGGGTCTTTGGCGCTGGCCATGCCAATCGGGGTGGTGTTCACCACCAAATCGGCCTGGGCCAAGGCGGTATGCCCCAAGACTTGATCGGTGGCGCTGCCCAGGTCGCTCCAGGCCA
This sequence comes from Cyanobium sp. NIES-981, assembly GCA_945907085.1. Lineage (GTDB taxonomy): Bacteria > Cyanobacteriota > Cyanobacteriia > PCC-6307 > Cyanobiaceae > Cyanobium_A. The sequence goes on from CAMDSS010000006.1 coordinate 20,262, forward strand.
GGGGGGTCAATTGGGGTGCCCAGGGGCCGCAGGCCTGGGAGAAGGCTGCCAGGGCTTCGGGGCTCCGGGCGGCCACGGTGATCGCCCCAAAGCCCAGCTCCACCAGCCCTGCCACCACGGCCCGGGCACTGCCGCCGCAGCCCAGCACCAGGGCCCGCTTGCCCTGCCAAGGTCCATGGCGCAGGGGGGCCATGAAGCCTTCCACATCGGTGTTGGTGCCCATCCAGCCACCCCCGTCCAGGGGCACCAGGGTGTTGACGGCGCCCACCCGTTGGGCCAGGGGACTGCGCTTCCGGCAGAGCTCTGCCACGGCCTGCTTGTGGGGGATGGTCACGCTGAGGCCCCGGCAGCCCATGGCCTCCAAAGCCCGTACCACCGTGCCGAGATCAGCGGCTGGGGTTGGTAGGGCCAGGTAGGCCCACTCCAAACCCAGCTCGGCCAAAGCGGCGTTGTGCATGGCCGGCGAGAGGGAGTGGCGCACGGGATCGCCCAGAACCCCCAGGAGGGCAGTGCGGCCAGATATCGGAAGGGGCATTGCTGGTCTGGCTGGGGGTGGACCGTCAGGTCCTGTTCGGGAACCACACCTCGCCTGGGCAGGGCCCAGCTGCTGAAGATGCAGTCATTCCGATTCGTTCACCGTAAGGAGGTGGGAACCCATGGGCAAGGTCGTCGGTATTGACCTCGGCACAACCAACAGCTGCGTTGCAGTGATGGAAGGTGGTAAACCCACCGTGATTGCCAACGCTGAAGGGTTTCGCACGACCCCTTCGGTGGTGGCGTACACCAAAAATCAAGACCAACTCGTCGGTCAGATCGCCAAGCGTCAGGCGGTCATGAACACCGAGAACACCTTCTATTCGGTGAAGCGGTTCATCGGCCGTCGGGTCGATGAGGTCACCGAAGAGTCGAAGGAAGTCAGCTACGGCGTTGAGAAATCCGGCGCCAATGTGAAGGTGAAATGCCCGGTGCTGGGCAAGCAATTTGCGCCTGAGGAAGTGAGTGCCCAGGTGCTCCGCAAGCTCGCCGAAGACGCTGGCAAGTACCTCGGCGAAGCGGTCACCCAGGCGGTGATCACCGTTCCCGCCTACTTCAACGACTCCCAGCGCCAAGCCACCAAGGACGCCGGCAAAATCGCAGGCCTTGAGGTGCTGCGGATCATCAACGAGCCCACGGCGGCTGCGTTGGCCTATGGCCTCGATAAGAAGAGCAATGAGCGCATCCTGGTCTTCGACCTGGGCGGCGGCACCTTCGACGTCTCGGTGCTCGAGGTGGGTGATGGGGTCTTTGAGGTGCTCTCCACCTCCGGTGATACCCACCTGGGCGGCGACGATTTTGACAAGGTGATCGTCGACTACCTCGCCGACAGCTTCAAGGCCAACGAAGGCATTGATCTGCGCCAGGACAAGCAGGCCCTGCAGCGCCTCACTGAGGCTGCGGAAAAAGCCAAGATCGAGCTCTCCAGCGCCACCCAAAGCGAGATCAATCTGCCGTTCATCACGGCGACGCCTGAAGGGCCCAAGCACCTCGACCTCACCCTCACCCGGGCCAAGTTTGAGGAGCTGGCCTCCAAGCTCATCGATCGCTGCCGCGTGCCAGTGGAGCAGGCCCTCAAGGACGCCAAGCTCTCCTCCAGCGAGCTCGACGAGATCGTGATGGTGGGTGGTTCCACCCGCATCCCGGCCGTGCTCGAGCTGGTGAAGCGCACCACCGGTAAGGAACCCAACCAAACGGTGAACCCCGACGAGGTGGTGGCCGTGGGTGCGGCTATCCAGGGCGGCGTGCTCGCCGGTGAGGTGAAGGACATCCTGCTGCTGGACGTCACACCCCTCTCCTTGGGTGTGGAGACCCTCGGTGGCGTGATGACCAAGATGATCACCCGCAACACCACCATTCCCACCAAGAAAGGTGAGGTGTATTCCACGGCGGTGGATGGCCAGACCAACGTGGAAATCCACGTGCTTCAGGGTGAGCGCGAGATGGCCAGCGACAACAAGTCGCTTGGTACCTTCCGCCTCGATGGCATTCCCCCCTCACCCCGGGGCGTGCCCCAGATCGAGGTGACCTTCGACATCGACGCCAACGGCATCCTCAGCGTGACCGCTAAGGACAAGGGCAGCGGCAAGGAGCAAAGCATTTCCATCACCGGTGCCTCCACCTTGAGCGATAACGAGGTGGACAAGATGGTGAAGGACGCCGAGGCGAATGCCGCGGTCGACAAGGAAAAGCGGGAGCGCATCGACCTGAAGAACCAGGCCGAAACGCTCGTCTACCAAGCCGACAAGCAACTCGGCGAGCTGGGCGACAAGGTGGGCGCTGAAGACAAGGCCAAGGTCGAGTCTTCCTCCACCAAGCTCAAGGAAGCCATTGAGAAAGACGATTTCGACACCATGAAATCGGAGCTGGAAATCCTGCAGCAAGCGCTCTATGCCGCTGGCGCAGCGGTGTATCAGCAGGCCGCAGGCGCAGAAGGTGCTTCAGCCCCCGGGGGCAATGGCGCCAGCGCGGATGCCGGCAACAGCTCGAGCGACGACGTCATTGACGCCGAGTTCACTGAAAGCAAGTAGAAGCGCTCAAGTTAGACGCGATCGATCCCACCAAGCTCTTCACCCGGGGGGCTTGATGGGATCACAACTGGGGTGTGGCAAAGGGCGAACTGTTTAAGCGCAATGTCGTCCTAAGCGTGATCGCTATGGACGTCTCGTGAGCTGATCACTTCGGCGACCCATTCCGCGCTGGCTGGTGCCAATAACACCCCATTGCGGTAGTGGCCGCTGGCCATGATTAATCCGGGTTCCAGCTGCTCGAGCAGGGGCGCTGGTCGCTGGTTTGGCCGGGGTCGATGGCCCTGCCACTGGCGTACCACCGTGGCGCCTTGGAGCCAGTCGAGGTCTGCGTTGCCCCAACCCCGTAGGGCTGCCAGGGCTTCGGGGCAGGCGTTGGTTCCCGGCTCCAGGGTGGCCCCGAGCCAGAGGCGCTTGCCGCCCTGTAGATCGGGCCTTGGCACCAGGTTGATCCCGCGCCACACAACGGCGCCCGGCCACTGCCAATCGGGCCCTTGCCAATTGGGTTGATCCGCAAGCTCCAGTTCCAGGGCTTGGCCCAGCACCGGCTCCATCGGCAGGGCATGGCCCAGGGGTTCGATCAGCTCTGCGCTGCATACCCCGGCGCTCAGCACAACCCATGGGCTTTCGAGCCATTCACCACCGCGGCATTGCACCCGCCATCGGCCGTTGTGCCGTTCCACGGCTACAGCTGCCTCGGCATGGCCCACCAGCCCATGCTGTTCGGCATCGGCGCGCAGGGCTGCCATGGCCATGGCGGGGTCGAGCTGGCCATCGGCAGGGGAATAGAGGCCGCCGAGGGCAGCCTTGGGCACCTGGGGATGCAGGCGCTGGAGTTGGGCGGGCTCCCAGAGTTCCAGGGGGAAGCCCTTGGCTTGGCGTTCCTGGTTGAGCCGCCCTTGCCGCTCCAGCTCCGGGCCATCGCTCGCGAGGAGCAGCAGACCTTGGCGGTAGGGAATGGAGTGCCCTTGGGCTTCGAGCGTTTCGATCCATTCCCGCCACAGCTCGAGGCTGCGCTGGCGAAGCCGCCAGCCCCGTCCGCTGGAGCGGTGGAACACCTGGCCCATCAAGACCCCCAGGGCTGCCCAGCTGCCTGAATCGGCGGCAGGGGGGCCGTTGAGGCAGGGATCGAGCAGCCGCACGGCGTGGCCTTGGCACTGCAATAGCCAGGTAATCGATAGGCCCACCACCCCAGCTCCCACCACAAGGACCTGCTGGGGATGGGATGCCCGTCGTTGGTGGGCCTGGATCAGGGATCAGGCCTGCTTGAGATCGGCTTGTACCTGGTCAGGCAGTACCTGGGCATAGAGGCCAAAGCCACTCGCCACTTGGATGTAGGCCTT
>CAMDSS010000007.1 GCA_945907085.1 Cyanobium sp. NIES-981
GCCTGGACCCCAGGGGGATTCCCAGCTGGGTTCGCCTGGTTTGCTGCCCTTCCAGAGGGCGAAGTCGAAGGGGTGCTGCTTGCGGGCCTCCTCTGCAGTGGCCACCCGGCCGGCGGCGTTGTCCTGCTGCTCAGCCAGGTCGCGGCCGGAGAGCTTGCCGTAGCCGGCATGCTTCATCACGGCGAAATAGACATCACCATCGGCGCTGTAGGCGGCCCCCTTGGCTTCCAGCTCGGTGATCAGGTTGCGAATGGCGTCCAGGCTTTGGGTGGCCCGGGGCATGCGATCGGGCGGCAGGATGTTTAGGCGGGCCATGTCGGCCACGAAGGCCTCAATGTTGCGCTCGCTCACAGTCTCCATTGAGCTGCCCTCTTCAGCGGCGCGACCTAGGATTTTGTCGTCGATGTCGGTGTAGTTCTGCACGAACGTGACCCGGTAGCCGCTCCAGATCAGGTAGCGGCGCAGCACATCCCAGGCGATGTAGCTGCGTGCATGGCCCAGGTGGCAGAGGTCGTAGACCGTCACGCCGCAGCAGTAGATGCTCACCTGGCCGGGCACCAGCGGCTCGAACAGTTCAATGCGGCGGGTGAGGGTGTTGGTGAGCTTCAGGGTCATCCGAAGTTGGTTTTGGATAAATGCGCTGGAGATTGATCTGGTCAATCGTTGATATTGAGCTTATTTCTATCGTTCTGGTGCTTCTACTTATTGATCTCTGATTATAGCTCGGGAGTTGTGGCGCGGCACCGCGATCCACCGGCGAGAATGTTAATGTTTTAAGGTATAGCCTTGAGATGAGAGATCGGGAGATGGCCAACGGGTGAGCCAGCGCGAACAACTATTGCCATTGGGGTTTCGCAGTCTTTGGCTAGGGCAGCTGGTCTCCAATCTGGGGACCCAAGTCAGCCTATACGCCCTTGGTCTTTGGCTTTACCGCCAACAGGAACAGTTGGCTGTCTTTGCATCGGTCGCGGTTGTTGTGCAGCTGGCCAAGATCGCGGTGATGCCTTTGCTTGGTAGGCACCTAGCCCGTTGGTCGCGGCGCAGGGTGATGCTGACCGCAAACGCAGTGAGTAGTGCAGCGACGTTGTCGCTGGCGTTTCACCTCATGCGCTTTGGTGAGTCAATCGCGCTGGTGTTGGTCTGTATTGCTGTTGCAGCCGCTGCTGAAGCCACACTATTGCTCTGTTTCTCCACGCTGATCCCTCAGCTGGTGTCTCCCAGTCAATTGGGTCGGGCCAGTGGTCTTTTTGCCAGTTGTGATGGGGCCATCGTGATGGCTGCTCCTTTCCTGGGGGCCTTGCTCGCTGCCTCTGCAGGTCTGGTCGGGGTCTTGGTGATCGATGCCTTCAGCTCTGTGGTTGCCGCTGTCTGCACGCTGGTGGTGGTGCTTCCTCAGAGTTCCTCGGAGCGGATTCGCGCCAAGCAGGGTGGGGGAGTGCGCTCAGCCATCGCTCAGTTGTGGAGCGCGTCCAGATTGAGACCCCTGCTAATGGTCAACACCGTTGTGGCGGGGGTGTTGGCGGCCGTGGAGGTGGCCTTCCCTGCCTGGGTTGTGAGTGCCTTCGGAGTTGGGCGGCTGGGCAGTGCCATGGCATTGGCAGGCGTCGCGTTTCTGGTGGGAAGCCAACTCTGGAGCCGTTATTGGGCGCTGCGTGAAGCGTGCACCTGGGTTGGGCTCCTCCGCCGAGCGCTCCTAGTGCAGGGATTCATTCTTGCCGCGGCCGCTTTGCTGGCGTTTCAGGTCCGCGTGGGGACGTTGGTGCTGATCTGGTTTGCTGGCGTGAGCGCCTATGCCATGGCTGTGCCGCTGGTGCTGGCCGCCCTGCAGGGGCTCTGGCAGGTTCATGTGCCACCCCATGAGCAGCCCCCTCTGTTTGCGGGCCGCTATGCCCTGGAGTGGCTGTCACGCCTTGTGGCGCTGCTGGGAGTAGGGGTTTTGGCCGATCATGTGTTGGCTCCTGCCATGGCCAGCCCTGGCTGGCCCGATTGGCTTCTCGCTGTGGCGGGGCCGGGCCCGGGGCGATCGGCGGCCATGGTGCTGGGTTTGCTGGGGTGGGCGATGATTGTGGCATTGCTGGCTCAGTGGAGGGCCCTTGGCCTTCTGCGGAACATGAGCTAGCGCTCCTTGTCATGGTTGTTGTTGAGATGGTGGGCCTCCCAACCCGGGTGCTGATTTTTACGTCCAGTGCTGGCACGGCCCACGATGCAGCGGCAGATGCTTTGCAGCAATGGATTGCCCGACGTCTGCCGTCGGCTCAGGTGCGTATCGAGTCGGTGCTTGAAAACGCAAGCAGCGCCGGTGGCTTGGCCGTATCTCTCTATAATTGGATCCAGCGTCATGCTCCCTGGCTTCACCATATTTATTGGCGCTTTTGCGAACTTGAAGATATTACAAAGCTTGGCACATTGCTAGTGGGTCGCCGCTATATTCAAAATCTTTTAGAAGATTATCGTCCTCAATTGGTGATTTCGACATACCCTCACACCAATCGTGGACATTTCCCGTTTGTGAAGCGTGTGCTGCGCCGCTTGGGTCAGTCGGTTCGTTGCGTGGTTTGTTGCACGGAGGTAGACGGTGGCTTTGGGTTCAGTCGCAATTGGGTGAGTGGCTGGGCTGACTCCTTTTGGGCGATCACGCCCGAGGTGAGGCATGAAGCCGCTCGCCGAGGCACGCCTGCCGAGAGACTGGTGACCTGGGGGCCGCTGCTCTATCCCGCCTATCACGAAACGCCGCCAGCACCTCTGGCTTTGGCTGGCCGGCCCCAGTTGGTGCTGGGAACCGGTGGTAACGGTGCCAACAATCACGTGGCCTTGTTGGAGGCATTGCTGCCGTTGTCGGCTTGGTTGGACGTGCGGGTGTTGTGCGGCAAGCGCGATCGGGTGCGTGTGGAGATTCAGCATTGGGCTCGCGCCCATCCCCAGCTTGCCGTGGAGCCCATGGGATTCCTCGGCCCTGAGCAAATGGTGGAGCTTTACCGCACAGCATGGGTGCTTGTGGCCCGCCCTGGTGCGCGCACAGCAACGGAGGCTCTGGTGCTTGGCTGTCCGCTGATTTTCAACGTGATGGGTGGCACGATGCCCCAGGAGCAATTGGCACGTCGCTATTTCCAGGCTCGCCAGCTGGAATCGGTGATCAAGCGCCCGGCCGATTTGGTGCCGGTGCTGCAGGCCTGGCTGGCAGATCCTCAGTCCTATCAGCAGTTGCGGGCGCGCATGCGCCAGGAGCGACTGCAGAGCAACCCAGAGCAGATCCTGTCGGGTCTGCTTCACGTCTGATGGCCATGACCGGCTCGCTCTCTTCGTTGCAACTGGCCCTGCTGGCCCATCGGGCTGCAGAGCAGCGTCAGTTGCTGCAGGCCGAACCCATTGCCGTGGTGGGAGTGGGCTGTCGTTTCCCGGGGGGCGAGGGTCAGCCCGATGCCAGTGATCCAGATGCCTTTTGGGATCTGCTCACCAGGGGGGTGGATGCGGTTGGAGAGGTGCCTGCCAGCCGATGGCGTCTGGAGGCGTTCTATGACGCCAAGCCCGGAACTCCTGGAAAAATGCATTGCCGGCATGGCGGCTTTTTGCGGCATGTCGATCAATTTGATCCTGCCAGCTTCGGGCTCACGCCAAAGGAGGTGGCAGCAATGGATCCCCAACACCGTCTGTTGTTGGAGGTGGCAACAGAGGCTCTGGAATCGGCGGGTTTCGCTCCGGCAAGGCTAAAGGGATCTCCAGTGGGTGTTTATCTCGGTCTGTGTACCGGAGACTATGCCTGGCGCCAGTTGCGGGGTACACGCCGGGGTGGAGATAGCAGTTTGGATATGTATTTTACAACCGGCTCAAGCTTTGCGATGGCGGCCGGTCGCATTGCCTATGGATTGGGTCTGTGTGGACCTGCGATTGCGATTGATACGGCCTGCAGTAGCTCCTTGGTGGCCGTGGATTTGGCTGTCCGTAGTTTACGGGACCGTACAACAAGTATGGCCCTGGCTGGTGGAGTGAGTTTGCTGTTGAGTGAGGTCAATAGCCTTTGCTTTGCCAAGAGCGGAATGATGGCCAGTGACGGCCATTGCAAGACGTTTGATGCGGCGGCTGATGGCTATGTGCGGGGTGAGGGGTGTGGTGTGGTTGTGTTGAAGCGCTTGGCTGATGCAGTGGCCAGTGGTGATCCCATTTGGGCCGTTTTGCGCGGCACCGGTGTGAATCAGGATGGCGCTAGTGCCGGTCTCACCGTGCCCAATGGTGAGGCCCAGAGTGCATTAATGCGCTCGATTCTCGACCAGGCCCAGCTCCACGGCGACACCATCGATGTGGTGGAGGCCCACGGCACAGGAACGCCGTTGGGTGATCCGATTGAACTCAAGGCCTTGGCCCCGATTTATGGCCGCCCCGAACGGGCGACCCCCTTGCTGTTGGGATCGCTCAAAACCAACCTCGGCCATCTCGAAGGCGCAGCGGGGATTGCGGGATTGATCAAGGCTGTGCTGATGGTGCAGCGGGGGGGAGTTCCGCCCCACTTGCATCTTCAACAACCCACACCATTTGTGCCCTGGCAGGAGTGGTCGATTTCGATTCCCACCGAACTGAAGCCCTGGCCCCAGTCCCAACGACCGCGTCGCGTCGCCGTGAGTTCGTTTGGCTTCAGTGGCACCAATGCCCACGCCATCGTGGAGGAGGCGCCAGCTGAGGCTGTGCTTCCTTGGCCGAGGCCCTCACTCTCGGATTGGCTGCTGCTCTCCGCCCGCACCCTGCCGGCTCTCAGGGAGTTTGTGGGTCGCATGGCTGCCTGGTTGGATCAGCAGCCGGCTGAGGCCTGGGCGGCGATTTGCGCCACGAGTCGGGTGGCGCGCACGTCAGGCCGCTGGCGAGTGGCCCTGCGTGCGTCCACGCCAGCTGAGGCGGCCACTGGCCTGCGCCGTCTTGATCTGGATGCCCTCGCCGTGGAGGCCCTTGCCGCTCCTCGCCTGGCCTGGGTGCTCGATCCAGAGCTGTCCTTGCAGCAGGCGCGCGAGGCCATGGAGGGCTGGCACGCGCTGGCCGTGGTGCCCACCGGCTTGGTGCATCCGCTTGGGGGGCCCAGCTGGCTGGCCAACTTGGTGGGCGAGCCTCCGACTGTGCGGTTGATGGCGCACGATCCTGTCGATCGCACGGCTGCAGATCAGGCCCTGGCAGAGCATGGCTACAGCCTGCGCTTGCCGCTGCGCCTCCCCAGCCTTGAGCAGGCCGTGGATCTCTGGCGTGCCGGGGTTGGACTCGATTGGGGTGGATTGGCCCCGCCGGAACCTTGGCCCCGCCAGGTGCTGCCCACGACCCCGTTTGACCGCATGCGTTGCTGGTTTGACGAGATTCCTATTAATAGAGAAGTTTTGATCAACACAGAGGCCGCTGTTGACCAGGGGGCTCGGAACCCGTTGCCGCTCCGCTCCGTTGCCGGCTCGGAACCTTCTAGCCCGGCACCCTTGGACTGCGTGCGCCGCTGGCGTGTAATCGACGCTAGCCAATCCGGGCCGGGCTCTTCCGCCCGGTTGGAGCACGTGGAGGAGGCAGAGCTGAAGGCGGGGCCCGCGCTTGATGTGGCGTTTTGGCAGCAGTGGTTGCCCCGGCTTCAGGCTCAGTTGCAAGCCCCCCTGCCGGTGCATTGGGTGTTGCACGCCGAACCCGATTCGGCAGGGGCCCAGACCCAAGCGATCGCGGCCATGCTCCGCACGTGGATGAGGGAAGCGGGCCCAGCTGCCGGTGGGCTGATTTGGGCTGGTGGCGGCGGCCAGCATCTTCAGGCCATTCAGACGCACTGCGGGATGCCTTCGGCTGGGGCCGAATGGCGCTGGCGTGACGGCCGAGTGGAAGCGGTGGACTTGGTGCAGTGCGCAGGCGATGGGTCTACGTCGCCATTGCTGCTCCACGCCCAGGCCACCTATCTGATTACGGGTGGCTCGGGCGCTTTGGGGATGGCTACAGCCCGGTGGCTGGTCGGTCTGGGGGCCCGCGCATTGGTGCTCGTTTCAAGGCGTGGAACCGAGCGGCCCGAGCAGCTTGCTGTCTTGGAGCGCATGGGCTGCCGTGTGGATGTGGTTCGTGCGGACGTGGCCGACGCGACTGCGGTTCGGCAGTTGCTGGCCTGGATTGCTGCTGAGCGGGCACCGCTGCGGGGGATCGTGCACGCTGCCGGGGTGCTCGATGATGGATTGCTGAGCCTTCAGACACCGGAGCGTTGCGCTGCGGTGGCGGCGGCCAAGCTCGGTGGGGCACTGGTGCTGGATGCCGCCAGTCGCGATCTGGCCCCAGAGCTGGAGTTTTTCGTGGCCTATTCCTCCATTGCGGCCCTGCTCGGTTCACCGGGCCAGGTGGCCTATGCGGCCGCCAATGGAGCCCTCGATGGCCTGATGGCGAGCCGTCGCCGCGCGGGCCTGCCAGGTTTGAGCATCAATTGGGGGCCGTGGGCTGGCGAGGGGATGGCCGCCCAATCCCTCCAACGGTTGCAGCCCATGCCGCCAGAGCAGGCTTTGGCGAGCCTGGGCCGCTGGCTGGGGAGCGAGGCTGCGCAAGTGGTGGTGGCGGATCTGGAGCAGTCGCCGAGCCATCCTTTGGCGCCGCGTTGCCGCGATCTGCTTGATGAGCTCGCCGCCCTCCCCGCTGTAGACCCCTTGGTGCCAGAGCGGCAGGTGGCTGTGCAGCGCTGCCTGGTGGATCTGTTGGTGGAGTTGGGAGGTTTTGCGCCTGCGGATCTGGGGCCCCAGTCCCGGCTGGATGTGCTGGGTATGGATTCGCTGATGACGGTGGAATTGGCCAGCGCCGTTCATGCCGGGATGGGGGTGAACCTCGGCCTGGGGGCCTTCAGCCGCGAACCCACCGTGGCCAGCCTGGCGGAGCATATGCTCGCCTTGCTGGGTCATGCAGATCCAACGGCTGACCCAGCAATCGACCTAGGCCTGGAAGCGCAACTGCCGGAGGCGATCGAGCAGGCGCTGGCCCAGGCTCCGCAGCCCGAACGACTGGGCCCGCCGCGGTCGATTTTGCTCACGGGTGCGACGGGATTTCTGGGGGCCTTTCTGCTGTCCGATCAGCTCCAGCGCCACCCGGGGCTGCAGGTGTATTGCCTGGTGCGGGCCGATGGAGCCGGTGCGGCGAAAGCCAGGGTGAGGGCAAACTTGGAGCGCTACGGCCTCTGGCAGGAGAGTTTCGGGGCGCGGGTGGTGGGTTTGGCCGGCGATCTGTCCGAGCCCCATCTGGGCTTGGATCAGGTGGCCTGGCACGGCTTGGCTGAGCGGCTCGACGGGATTCTCCATAACGGAGCCCAACTCGGCTATGTGGCGTCTTATGACCAACTCAAGGGCGCCAATGTCAACGGCACCTGCGAAGTGTTGCGTTTGGCGGCAACCCGTCGCATTCCACTGGAGTACATCTCCAGTACGGCGGTGTATGAGGCGGCCCGTTATCGCGATGTGGTCATCCATGAAACGGACGATGTGGATGCTTGGGAAGGGATCCATCTGGGCTATTCCCAGGCCAAATGGGTGAGTGAGCGATTGGTGCTGGCCGCCGGAGCCGCTGGATTGCCCATTGCGGTGTATCGGCCACCGCTGATTAGTGGCCACTCTCAAACCGGGGCCTGGCACGAGGGTGATTTCTTGCATCGGATGATGCGGGGTTGCCTGGCCATGGGGCTCACTCCCGAGCTGCCGATGGAGCTTGATTTCGTGCCTGTCGACTACGTGGCGGCAGCGGTTGGGGCTCTGGCTTGGCGACCGGAGCCGCTGGGTTTTCATGCGCACCTGCACCACCCAGAGCCCATGGATTGGCCCCAGCTCTTGGCCCGTTTCTCGGCCCATGGCGCCCCCTGGCGTGTGGTGCCGCTGGAGCAGTGGCTGGCGGCTTTGGCTGAGCAGCCGAGCAATCCGCTCTATCCCCTGCAACCGTTTTTTGCTCAGCGTTGGGGGGGCGACCAGCTCACCTATCCCGAGCTGAATGCTCCAGGGGTGCGGGCGCGGCCATGCTGCATCCACACCCAGGCGGTGCTGCAGTCATTGGGTGTCCAGTGCCCCAGCTTTGCTGCACTGATCGACGTGTATTCCCCCATCTTTCTCAGGGCCCGATGAGGCCATCCTGCCGGTATCGGCCTGGCCTGCGCCATTGGCACCCCTTGCTGCTCAGTCGTGAGCTGGGTGCGAGGCCTGTGGCCCGGCGCTTGGCTGGGCAGGTCATTGTGGTGTTTCGCACGGCTAGCGGCAGGGTGGGGGCCGTTGCCGAAGCCTGTTCCCATCGCCGTCTTTCCCTGGCGGTGGGACGGGTGGAGGGTGAAGACCTGGTGTGTGCCTACCACGGCTGGAGGTTTGATCCTGAGGGCGCCATCCGCTGTCCGCTGATGCCTGCTCAGCGCCAGAGGCATCAGGCTTTCCAGGTGTGCGAGGCACACGGCTTGATCTGGGTGCGGGAGGCCAGCGGCCCCCGGCCTCCGTTGCCGCGTTGGAGCGCGGATGGCCTGGCATTGGCTGGCACCGTTGTGCACCATGTACGAGCGCCCCTTGAGCTCACGCTCGATAACTTCACCGAGGTGGAGCACACCAGCACGATTCATCAGGTTTTCGGCTTTGCTGATCCCCGTGAGATTCGGCATCGACTTGAGCTTGAGCCTGGTGCGACGCGGGTGTGGAATAACGGGCCCCAGAAGTGGTTTCTGCCCTTGTTTAACGGGCTGATTGATAACAGGCCAGGCGATTGCTTCGCCAATGACTGGGTTACGACGTTTGATCCGCTGCTCACGATCTACGAGCAAACCTGGATTTCACCAAAGGGCAAGTTGCGCCGCTTCCGCCTCAAGGTGGTGATGTTTTTTGTTCCGCTCGACGATGCGCTCACCCAGCTCGTGACGCTGATTTACTCCCCCAAGGTCTTGCCGGGCCCCCTACATCGGCTCCTGGCAGCTCCGATCATTCGGGCGGTGACGAGCCGTGAGCTCAATCTCGATGTCTGGGCGCTCGAGCATCTGGCCGATCTCGATACAGAGCTCAATCCACGCAGTTTGGGGCCGCTTGATCGGGTTCTGATGGAAAATCGTCGCCGGCTTGAGCCTTGCTATTTGCGTGAGCTTGTTTGAGTGGCGCGGCGCTGAGCGCCAAGGCTTCAGGCCTCCAGCTGTAGCGTCTAGAGCCTGACGCCATTAGCCCCGCCCGTTGACGGCTGTTTTCCCAGCAGGCAAGGAGCCCATCGCCATCCTCGGCATCGGCTGTCGGCTGCCGGGAGGGGCGAATTCGCCCGAGGCTTTTTGGCAGCTGCTCTGCGAGGGGCGATCGGCGATAGGCGAGGTGCCGCCTGAGCGCTGGGACCTGGCCCTCCATTACGACCCCGACCCCCAGAAGCCGCTCCACCAGCACGTTCGCTACGGCGGGTTTGTGGAGGGGATCGACCAGTTTGATCCGGCCTTCTTTGGCATCTCACCGCGCGAGGCGGTGTGCATGGATCCGCAGCAGCGGCTGTTCATGGAGGTGGCTTGGCAGGCCCTGGAGGCCGCCGGTCAGCCCATGGAGAAGCTGCGGGGAAGTCGCACGGGGGTCTTTGTGGGCCTCTCCAGTTCGGATTACAGCAGTTTGCTGTGGGCCTCGTCTGAGCGTTATTTGTTGCCCGATAACGAGCCGTTTGTGTTGCCGGGCAACACCGGCTGCATCAGCGCCAACCGGCTCTCCTACTTCCTCAACCTCAAGGGGCCGAGCTTTGCGGTGGATACCGCCTGCAGCAGTTCTCTGGTGGCCGTGCATTTGGCCTGTGAGAGTTTGTGGCGTGGGGAGACCACGGCGGCCGTGGTGGGCGGCGTGCAGGCCCTCATCTTCCCCGGTATCCACACCAGCTTCTGCAAGGCCGGGCTGTTGGCACCCGATGGCCGCTGCAAAAGCTTTGATGCAGCTGCCAATGGCTATGTGCGCAGCGAGGGGGCAGCCGCTGTGGTGCTCAAGCCGCTTTCGGCTGCCCAGGCCGATGGCGACCCCATCGTGGCGGTGATTCACGGCAGTGCCGTGAATTCCGATGGCCGCAGCCAGGGCCTCGCGGCTCCCAACCTCCGGGCCCAGGTGGCCTGCGTGCGCGAGGCCTTCAACAGGGCCGGGATTGATCCGGCCACGGCCCAATACGTGGAGGCCCATGGCACGGGCACCCGCCACGGCGATCCAATTGAGCTGCGGGCCCTGGGAGCGGTGCTGGCTGCGGGCCGGCCTGCGGATCAGCCCTGCCGGGTGGGGTCGGTGAAGACCAACTTGGGCCATTCGGAAACGGCCGCCGGCATTACGGGCTTGATCAAGGCAGCCCTCTGCATTCAGCACCGCCAGCTGCCGCCGAGCCTGCACTTCCGTGAAGCCAGCCCAACGCTTGATTTCTCGGGCCTGAAGCTGCAGGTGCAAACCAAGCTCGAACCCATGCCGCGGCCCGATCAGCCCGCGGTGGTGGGGGTGAGTTCGTTTGGCTTTGGCGGCACCAATGCCCATGTGGTGCTGGCTGAGGCTCCTGTGGGCGCAGGCTCTGTGGGTGCCGAAGGCACCGCACTGCCCGTGCAGATGCTGTGTGTCTCGGCCCACAGTGAAGAGGCGCTGCGGCAGCGGGCTGAGCAGTTGCTCTCTGTGTTGCGGCACGGCGAGCCGGCAGGTGGCGTGGCTGCCCTCTGTGCCACTGCGAATGCCCGCCGCACCCATTTCGCGCGGCGCCTGGTGTGCCTTGGGGCCGATGCGCCAACCCTGGCCCATCAGCTGGAGAGCTGGGTTGGGGGTGGCTCTGATGCCGCCGCTGGGGCTGCTCCGTCTGCAGGTGTGGTCACCGGCCAGGCAGGCGAACGGCCAGGAAAGTTGGCCTTTCTATTCACCGGCCAGGGCTCCCAGGGCCTTGGCATGGCCCAGGGCTTGCACGCCCATCACCCCGTGTTTCGCGCCGCGTTCGAGCAGGCCACTGAGCTGCTGGATCCGCTATTGCCGCAGCCCTTGGCCAGCGTGCTGTTTGCCGATCCGGATCACGGGGGGGAGGAGGCCCAACTGCTGGATCAAACCGGCTTCACCCAGCCGGCGCTGTTTGTGGTGGGCTATGCCCTGGCCAGGCTGTGGCAGAGCTGGGGGCTGCAGCCAGACTTGCTGCTCGGCCACAGCGTTGGTGAGATCCTGGCCGCCCATCTGGCGGGCGTGTTCGATCTGCCTGATGCCCTGGCGCTGGTGGCAGCTCGGGGACGGCTGATGCAGGCTTTGCCGGCCGGTGCTGGCATGGTGGCCCTGCTGGCCTCGGCTGCCCAGGTGGATCAGCTGCTGGCCACAGCTCCCCAGCTGGCGATTGCGGCCTACAACGGCCCGGCCAACATTGTGGTGTCGGGGCCGCTGCTGGCCTTGGCGGAGCTGGAGGCCCAGGCGAGCGCCCAGGGCGTGGCCTGCCATCGGCTGGCGGTGTCGCACGCCTTCCACTCCCCGGCGATGGCCCCGATGCTGGAGGCGTTTGCGCAGGTGCTGGCTGGCATCCGCTTCTCCCCTTCCCGCATTCCGCTTGTGAGCAATGTGAGCGGCACGCTGGCTGGCCCGGAGATCGCCCAGGCCTCCTACTGGTGCCACCACGTGCTCCGGCCGGTGCGGTTTGCCGAGGGGATGGCCACCTTGGCGGCTGAGGGCGTCAGCACGTTTCTGGAGTTGGGTGCCAAGCCCACCTTGATCGGCATGGGGCGCCAGTGCCTGCCCCAGCTGGAGGCCCGCTGGCTGCCGAGCCTGCGCCCAGGCAGCAACGATTGGCAGGTGATCCTCTCCAGCCTGGCGAAGCTGCATTGCAGCGGCACCAGTGTGGATTGGCAGGCCTTCCACCAGCCTTTTCCGCATGCCGTGGTTGCCCTGCCCCCCTATCCCTTCCAGCGCCAGCGCTACTGGTGGGCCCGGCCCGGTGAAGAGGCGGCGGCGAGTCTCTGGCTCGATCAGATCCTGGGCGATCAAGCGCCGCTGCCGCGGGCTGGCGCGGGCTGGCAGGGGCTGCGGCCCATGGAGCTGCCCGGCAGCGAGGAGCGGCGCTTGGCCACCACGCTCAACGCCTCCACGCCTGCGGATTTGACCGACCACCGCATCCGCCAGCAGGTGGTGTTTCCGGCTGCTGGCTTTGTGCAGTTGGCCCTGCAGGCCTTGCAATCGCTCGGGGAGTCAACGGCGCTGGCCGATCTGCAGTTGGAGCGCACCCTGCAACTCGGCGCCAGCAGCTGTGATGTGCAGGTGGTGCTGGCGGACTCGGGGCTGCTCTTTTACAGCCGCCAGGGCGAACAAGCCTGGCGCAGCCATGGCGGTTGCAACAGCTCGGCGCCTGTGGCGGAGCCGCCCTGGCTTGCACACGGCAGCCTGCAGCCGCCCCTGGCTGCCGAGGCCTTGGATTTGGGCAGCTTTTATGGCGCTCTGGAGGCGTTTGGCCTGGACTACGGCCCGGCATTCCGTTGCCTTCATGGCCTGCAGCGCCAGGGGGATCGCGCCTGGGGCCAGTTGCAGCGCCAGGGGGATGGCCAGGATTGGACGCTGCTGGATGGCTGCTTCCAGGCCGTGGCGGCCACCTTGGATCCGCAAGGGGCGGCGGGGCAGATCCTGTTGCCGGTTGGCTTGGGGCGCATGGTGTTGCTGGAGTTGCCCCTGCCGGATCGGCTGGAATGCCAGGTGCAGCTGGGCGAGAGCGACGATCCGGCCCTGGTGGTGGCCAATCTGGTGCTGTGGCCTGCTGCATCGGCTGCCAACGCCCGCCGGCCTTTGGGCTGGATTGAGGGCCTGCAGCTGCGGCGTCTGCCGCGCCAGGCGCTGGATTGGCTGTTCCCCCGCGAGGGCGGGGATGCTGATGGGGGCCAAGCGCCAGGGGCTGGTCCAGGGCCGCGGCCGCTGCAAATGGTGTGGGAGCCCGTGGCGGCAGACCCAGCCAGCCATCCTGCCGCCGTCGCTTGTCCCGAATTGTTGCGTGCTAGTGCGCTGGGCTCCGATCCCCTGGTCGCCACCACGGCTCTGCTGCGGCGGGCCCAGGCGCCTGCGGCGGAGCCGCTCTGGCTGCTCTTGGATGCTCCGGAGCATCCGGCGGTGAGCGGCGCGCTCGAGGGCTTTGCCAAAACGGCCGCCCTGGAGCAGCCCGAGCGGCAGTGGCTGCGGTTGCAGCTGTGGGATGGCGCCAGCGAAGCCAGCCTGCCCTGGCCGCAGATCCGGCGGCTGGCGGCCAGCGAGCCGGCTCTGGCTTGGGATGGTGCGCAGCTCTGGCGGCAGCGCCTACGGCCTTTGCTGCCGGAGCGTTTCCGCTTGGCCACCGGCCAAGACGGCCTGCTGGAGAGCCTGGCCCCCGTTGCCAGCCAACCCCAGGCCCTGGCGCCGGGTGAGCTGGAGCTGGCGGTGGAGGCCACGGGCCTCAACTTCCGCGATGTGCTCAATGCCCTGGGCGCCCTGAAGGCCTACAGCCGGGAATTGGGGCTGGATGAGGCCGCCCAGATGCCCTTTGGGGGCGAGTGTGTGGGCAGGGTGACGGCCGTGGGGCCTGGGGTGGATTCGGCCCTGGTGGGCAGCCGGATGCTGGCGGCGCTGGCGGTGGGCAGCCTGGCCAGCCACGTGATCAGCCGCGCCGAGCTGTGCGTGCCGCTGCCGGGCTGGCTCACGCCGGAGCAGGGTGCCAGCCTGAGCACGGCCTTCCTCACGGCGATCTATGGCCTGCTGGAGCTGGCCCAGCTCCAGCCTGGCGACACCGTGTTGATTCATGCGGCTGCCGGCGGGGTGGGTCAGGCGGCCGTGCAGGTGGCCCGGCGCGCCGGGGCCCGGATCCTTGCCACAGCCAGCGCCGGCAAGCAGCAGGCCCTGCTGGCGCAGGGGGTGGAGGCGGTGTTCGACTCCCGCAGCCTGGGCTTTGGCGAGCAGGTGTTGGCCCACACCGGTGGCCGCGGCGTGGATGTGGTGCTCAACAGCCTCAAGGGCGCCTGGGTGGAGGCGAGCTTTGCGGCCCTGGCCCAGGGCGGCCGCTTTGTGGAGCTCGGCAAGATCGAGATCTGGAGCCGGGCGGAGGTTGCCAAGCGGCGCCCCGACGCGCGCTATTTGCCGTTTGATCTGCTGGAGGTGGCGGCGGCCCAGCCGCAGCTGATTCGCCGGCTGCTGCTGGTGCTGCTGGCCGATCTGGCGGCGGGCCACTACGCCCTGCTGCCACTGCAGTGCTTCCCGATACGCCAAAGCGTGGACGCGTTCCGGCTGATGGCCCAGGCCCGCCACGTGGGCAAGGTGGTGATCAGCAATCCGGACACTGGCACGGCCACCGCTACGGCCATTCGGCCCGATGCCACCTATCTGATCACCGGTGCCCTGGGCGGGATCGGCCTGCAGCTCTGCCGCTGGCTGGCCGACCAGGGCGCCACGGCCCTGCTGCTGGTGGCCCGCTCGGGTGCCGATCCGGCTCCTGAAGCCCGGCGAGAGCTGGAGCAGCTGGACCGCCGCGGTGTGCGTTGCACCCTGATTGCCTGTGATCTGGCGACTCCTGGAGGTGATGGGGCCCTGGCTGCGGCCCTGGCCGCCCTGCCGCCGGAGCAGCCGCTGCGGGGTGTGTTCCACGCAGCAGGGGTACTGCAGGATGCGCTCCTGGCCAGCCAGACCCCCGCAAGCCTGGCGGCGGTGATGGCCCCGAAGCTGGAGGGTTGGCTGCGGTTGCGGCGGCTGCTGAGCTGCGGCGGCGCCCGGCCGTTTGTGGTGCAGTTCTCCTCGATGGCGGCGTTGCTGGGCTCGCCCGGGCAAAGCAACTACGGCGCTGCCAATGGGGCCCTGGATGCGTTGACTGCAGCAGCGGCGGCCGCAGGGGATCCGGGGCTGGGCCCGCAGCTGGCCGTGCAGTGGGGCCCGTGGGCGGGAGCTGGCATGGCCGGCTCGCTGGCCGAGCCCGATCGCCAACGTTTCAAGGCGCTCGGGGTGGGGCTGCTGGCCCCAGAGCGAGCCCTGGAGGCGCTGGCTGGGCTGTTGCGGCGTGGCCTAGGCGGTGAAGTGGCGGTGCTGGATCTCGATGTCCAGCGCCTGGCCGCCCAGCTGCCGCCTCGGCAGGCCGCTTTGCTGGAGCACCTGTTTGATGGGGCTCCAGCCCGAGCCGACGTTCTGCAGGTGTTGGCAGCGGCGCCACCCCTAGAGCGGCCAGCGCTGCTGCAAGAGTTTTTGCTGCAGCAACTGGCCAAGGTGATGGGCGCGGCCGATCCCACCCAGCTGGATCCTGCCGAGCCGTTGTTTCACCTTGGCCTCGACTCGTTGATGGCGATGGAGCTCACCGTGCTGCTGGAGCAAAACCTCGGCGTGCGCCTCACCGAGTCGCTGGTGTTTGAACGCCCCACGGTGAATGATTTGACCCACTATTTCTTGGGTCTGCTTTTTCCGAGCGACGCGGCCGGCCCAGCTCCAAGCGATGGACAATCCCCAGGGGTTGGGAGGAATCCAGAGAGGCAACCTGCAACCCAAGACTGGGATGAACAACTCACGCAACTTGCCGAGTTGTCTGCCGATGATGTGCTGCGTCAGCTGCGCGGGCAATAAATAGAGCTTTGATTAGAAGTTGTGATTAGAAGCTCAACATCAGCCTGGCGCCCACCCGCACTTGATTGGTGTTGAGCAGTTGGCCCAGATCAAGCAGGCCTGCGGCGTTGGAGGCGTAGATGTCTAGGGCCGCTTCATCGGTGGCCAGCCAGCGCAGGGCCAGGGAGCCATTGCTGCCATTTTGGCCGCCCTGATCGCTGCCCACCACGTTCACCTCGGGGATCAACTGGAAGCGCTCGGCGAGCTGGAGGTTGGCGGCCAGCCCGACGCCCCAGCTCACGCCAGTGCCACTCCAGGCCAGCTTGGGATTCACGCTGAACGCCAATTTGGTGTTGGCTTCCCAGGTGTTGCTCTGCTCCAGGAAGAAATAGCCCTGTCCCTGGGTTCCTCCAGAGCGCCCCACCGTGGCCCGCAGTCCAGACCAGATCGGCAGCGCCCGGGTGGGCCTGTAAATCATGGCCTTGCCGCCAACGCGAAAGTTGACCTCACTGTTGCCTAAAAACGTGTCAACAAAGCTGTTGCGCGGTTCGACGTTCTCGAAGATGCCGCCGGCCAGTTGAAACTGAAAATCGTTGGATACGGAGTAGGCCACGCTGCCCAGCAGGTTGCCGCTGCTGTCGCCATTGGCCCACAGCTGGGTGGTGCCGCTCACGGGGTTGAGGCCGGTGCTCACACTCAATCCCCCCAGGGCCAGCGACGCCTGGCGCGCGCTGTAGCGGGGTTTGGGGGAATCCGGTGCGGCGGGGGTCCACACAAAGCGGGCACTCAACAGGGGCTGGTTGGGGGCGCTGGGCATGGCCAGGATTGCCGTGGCCGGACTCAAGCCAAAGCCATTGGTGACGCTCGCCTCCAGGCCAATGCGTGGATTGATGGCAACGTTGGCGCCCAGGGTGAGGATCGGCACCCGGGAGAACGTGAGGCTGCCATCAAAGGCATTGGTGCCCGGCCCGAAGGGCAGGATCGCTGAGCCGAACAGCTGCACCTGGTTGCCCAGGCGGTAGTTGGCCCCCAGCCCGAGGCTCACATTGGTGCCATAAAACGTGCCGGCCCCGCCCTGGCCGCCCCCCTGGCTGGCGGGCAGGAAGGAGACGCCCGGCACCAGGGAGAGCTGCAGCTGGCGATTGGCCTGCCAGGAGAGCGGTAGCGAGAGGGATCCCACCAGGTTGTGGGTCACCACGGGCACACCGGAGTTGTTGAAGATGTTGGGGGTGCCGCTGCTGTCGCAGCTCACGGTGCCGCCGCAACCACTGCCCACAGTGAACAGCTCCAGGGAACCCTCGCCGGCCAGCGTCCAACTGC
The DNA here is from genome assembly GCA_945907085.1 of Cyanobium sp. NIES-981. Classification (GTDB taxonomy): domain Bacteria; phylum Cyanobacteriota; class Cyanobacteriia; order PCC-6307; family Cyanobiaceae; genus Cyanobium_A. The sequence continues at coordinate 16,791 of CAMDSS010000007.1, forward strand.
CGAACTGGGCCAGCCGGGCCCGCAGGCTCGCTCCGGCCACGGTCCAGAGGTTGGCCGGCTGGGAGGGGCGCACGGTTATCGGCGCAAACAGGGGGTCGTCGGCGTAGGTGTAGAAGGCGCTGATGAGAAGGTTGCGGTTGATGACCACATCGGCGCGGAAGGCGTAGTTCTGGTTGTCGGAGCCGCCGGCTTCTCCGCCGCTGCCTGGGCCCACCTGTTGGAAGGTGACCTGGTCACCCCCTTCCGCTGGCAGGGTTGCTGTGGGCAGTTGGCCGAGCCGAAGCAGGGTTCCATAGGCCTCCGCCGTGGGCATCAGGCTCTCGAGCAAGGCCGTTGCTTCTTGAAAGTTGCTGGGCGGTGTGGGGGCGCCGGGAGCCTGATCGTCTGGGGCGATGGGCTGCCAGGCGACCCCGCTGATGGATGGGGATGGAGCCGTGCTGTCCTCGCCGGGAAGCACGGGTTGCCAGAGCGGGCCTTTGGCTGCCGCTGCAGCTCCCTCGCTGGGCACGGGTGTCCACACCACTGGGGTGCTGGCCGGGGCTGTGGGCATCGGTTGCCAGCGCGGCGGCATCGGCGCGGCCAGCAGAGGGCCTGGCACCAGTCCAGCCAGCAGGGCACAGGCACGCGCCACTGGCGCCAGGCCCTTAGCCATAACTGTTGGTGCCAATCAGGAGCCAACCGGTGAGCGGTTGGGGATGGAGCTGCAGCTGCTGTCGCAATCGCTTGAGCTCGGTGCGGCTGGCAGCTCCGAGCTGGGTCACCAGCAGGCAGTGGGAGCAGGTGCTCGCCGACACCCCATCCACGCAAGGGAGCACAGATGCGTGGGGCATGAGCTGCTGCAGCTGCTCATGGAGGGCCTGCAGTAGGGGATCTCCAGGCTTGAGGCCCAGCGGAATCAGCCCCACCGTGCTGGCGTTGGCGAGGGGGCCCTGGGCCACCAGCTGCAGGGTGGCATCGGCGGGGCTGTGGAGCTCGGCCAGCAAGGGGCCCGGTAGCTCCTGTTGCAGCTCTTCGAGGCTGAAGAGCAGGCCGCTGCGCCGATCCACCGCCAGAGCTGCGGAGCTGCCGAGGGCAAGGCCGGCGAGCAGGCCGAGGGCGAGGTTGCGAGCTGGCCTCGGTGCGATGGGGGCGTCTTGGAGTGTGGGGGCGGAGATCAATTCCCAGGGTTGGGAGGCGCGGGCTTGCTCCAACTGCAGCGAGAGCAGGTTGTTTTCCAAGGAGTTGAGCGTGCTGCTGTCGCGATTGGCCTGCCGCTCGAGCTCTTTGAAGCGAAGCAGAATGTCTTGAGCTTGTTCCTTGCTGCCTGGCTTACTGCCAGGCAGGGCGAGCTTGCCTCCGGCTGTGATTTCGATGTGGCGCCGTAGGGCATCCCGCTCGCGCAGCAAGCTCTGGATGGTGGGATCACGATCCGTAAAAGTTTGGCGCTGGCGGATCAGATCTTTGTTGATTTGTTCGAGTTGTTCAAATGAATCTCCTTTGAAACTTGAGGCGCCGGAGCTGCCGCTGCCGGCTGGTGGAAGCAGATTGCTACTGATGCCGCTTCCTGCGGCGGAGGACAAGATTTTGAATGATTCGAGCGCAGCGCCACTGCCGCTGGATCCACTCGAGCTGATGCCATAGCGAATGCTGTACGCGTCAACTGCTCGGCTGGAGGCCAGAGCTTGGGCGCGGAAGCGATTGACCTGGTTTTGTAGATAAGACAAGCCATTTTGGAGGGATTCCGATCGATCGCGGCTGGAGTAGCGCTGATAGGTCTGTGATACTTGCTCCATCACGGGCAGAATCAAGGCCTGATCTGTGTCTTGGTAGCTGATGTTGAGCACGGAGGTGCCTTTTTCAAGCTTGATGGAGAGGTTGGATTCTCTCCAGTTGCCAAACTTCAAGCCAGAGACATTTTCTCCCCTGGAAGACTTGAGCAATTTCACCTGCTCAAAAACCGGCCTCAACACTGAGAGACTCTCAAGGATCTTCACCTCTGTCTCCAGCTCTGGCTTGCCACCTTGAAGGCCGGCCAAGCTCGCCAGCAATGGGCTTTGGCTTGCCAGGCCGCCGAGGCTGATTCCTCCACCTCCACCTCCACCTCCACCCTTTTGGGCCAGCACAATTTGAAACTCCCCAGCCCATACAGGCTTGGAATTGCGCGTGATCCAACTGGCAACGAGTAGGCCGGAGAGCCCGCCCAGCACGATCAAGGGCCAACGCCGAAGCAGCGTTTGGATCAGCTTGGCAAAGTCAAGCTCTTCTGTCGCCAGGGTGGAGGTCATGATCTAGCGGAACAGGCTGTAAACCGAATAGATGCCGACAAATGGGCCTGTGAGTTCGTTGAACACTTCCACGGAGGCTGAAAGCAGGGAGTCATTCACGCGCACGACGTCACCACTCATCAGCACGGGGTTGGCGTAATTGCCTGATTTGGCCCCTGCATCGAAAGAGAACAGGCGTCGATCGGTTTCCCCATCGGGGCTGAAGCGCAAGAATTCAACCTTGCCGCGCAGGAGCTTGGCGCCACCGGCACTGGCAATCGCCTGGTTGAGCGAGGCACCTTGGGGCAGGCTGTGGGCTCCGGGTTCTTTAACGCGGCCGCTCACAAACACGTTGACAACATCGGCCGAGAGATTGGTGCGACTCGCGGCCAGCAGTTGGTCGCGCATCACCTGGGGTGAGCGGCTCACGGTGATCACGTCGCCGTCAAAAAGGCGAATGTTGACACTTTCATCGCCGCTGGTGATCAGCTGCAGGAAGTCCACATTGGCTCGAATCCTGCCGCCACCTGATCCCAGGGGTTGTTGGCGCACCACTTGAACGTCGGAAAGGTTGGAGAATGGGGTGACTCCCTCGGCTGCCTGGAGGGCATCAAACAGGGTGGGCCAGCGGTTGGAGGAATTGGAGTTGCCGCTAGAGAGGTTATTGACGGCGCCTGGCTGCTGCTGGGATGCGCGAGAGCGAGAAAACGTGGGCCTGCCGGCGAATTGGCTACGCTCGATGCTGGAGCTGCTTGCCTGTTGGCCAACGGGAGGCTGGCCTGTCATGAGTTGTTCACCAGAAAGAATATAATAGCCAGGCCGTATAATCTCGCCTCCTACATACACGCGCACCGAGCGGTAGGAGACGGGATTGATGTAAATTTGGGGGTCTTTAACGTAGGGCTTGAACTGTTGCGTCAGAAAGTAGCGAAGCTCTTCGATGGATAGCCCTTCCACATAGAGGGCTCGCAGGCGAGGCAAGTAAATCGTGCCATCGGGCCCAATCGAGAATGTGCCGCTCAGTTCGGGGATGTCGAGCAGCTCGATAAAAACGATATCGCCAGGTCCTAAGATATAAGTGTCGTAAACAACACGGCTAAAATTTTGGGGTGCTGGGGCAGTGCTGCTGGTGGCTGCCGCCAGGTCGGTCTTGGGCTGCATGGCCGGATCCGCCTGGGCCTGGGGCAGTGCCGCAACAGCCATTGCGATGGTAAGGCAGGCGTGCGCACAACCGGCGCCTAGGCCCCTGGGGCGCAGGGCTTTTGTCCAATGCCGGGGGGGGAGAGCGTGATGTCTCTGCATTGAAAAACCCTACGGGACCAGGCGCGTTGGCCAGGTTTGCAGTGGCCGCTTGGCTAGGCGCCACGCAAGGCGCTATGCAGTTTCTGCATGCTGATCTGCGCGCGGGATGCTGCAATGATGCAGCAGCCCCTGAGGCGTCGTAAGGCGGGTGAGGCTCTTGCCCCTGCCTGCGAGCACTGAATGCCCTGCAGAGCGGGCATCCCGTGCCACCACGGGTTTGGTGTGTCTGTTTGTTCTTGGCCTGTTTCACTCCCTGATGACCGTTCTCATCACCGGCGCCGCTGGCTTCATTGGCTTTCACCTGAGCAAGCGCCTGCTGGAGCAAGGCACACCGGTGCTGGGTTTTGACAACGTCAATCCCTATTACGACCCGGCGCTCAAGCGCGCCCGGTTGGCACAGCTGCAGGCCACGGCAGCCCAAACCGGCACACCGTTTCAGCTGATCGAGGCCGATCTGGAGGATCGAAGCGCCGTTGAGGCGGCCTTCGCCGCGCACAAGCCCCAGAAGGTGGTGAACCTGGCGGCCCAGGCGGGGGTGCGCTATTCGATCGAAAACCCCTCGGCCTACATCCAGGCCAACCTGGTGGGCTTTGGCCACATCCTCGAGGGCTGCCGGCATCACGGTGTGGAGAATCTGCTCTACGCCAGCAGCAGTTCGGTGTACGGCGGCAACACCATGCTGCCGTTTTCGGAGCAGCAGGGGGTAGACCACCCCGTGAGCCTGTATGCGGCCAGCAAAAAGGCCAATGAGCTGATGGCCCACACCTACAGCCACCTCTACGGGCTGCCGGCCACGGGCCTGCGCTTTTTCACGGTGTATGGCCCCTGGGGCCGGCCGGATATGGCCCTGTTCCTGTTCACCAAGGCGATGCTGGCCGGTGAGCCGATCCAGGTGTTTAACAACGGCCAGATGGTGCGCGATTTCACCTATGTGGGCGACATCATCGAGAGCCTGGTGCGGCTGCTCGACAAGCCGGCCGCCCCGGATCCTGCCTTTGATCCCGCCGCCCCCGATCCAGCCACGAGCTGGGCGCCGCACCGGGTGTTCAACATCGGTAATTCCAACCCCACGCCGTTGATGGATTACATCGAGGCGATCGAGAGCGCCCTGGGGATCACCGCCACCAAGGAGTTCCTGCCGATGCAGCCCGGCGATGTGCCCGCCACCGCGGCCGACACCTCAGCCCTGGAAGCCTGGGTTGGCTTCAAGCCCAACACCCCGGTGCGAGAAGGCGTGGCGCGCTTTGTGGCTTGGTACCGGGAGTTCTACGGGGTGTGAGCAGGGCCGCCTGCTCCCGTGGCATCGGTCTTAGTACGTGCTGAACATGCCCAGCACATGGTGATGGCGCGACAGGACCCTGAACGGGCGCCCGAACGAGCGACAGAACGAGCGACAGAACGGGTCGCCGTGTTGATGACGCCTACGGAGAAAGCGGCTTACGCCGACCGTGCCAGCAGCCTTGGCCTGTCTCTCGGGCAGTTCTTCCGCGAAGCCGGTGCGTCCTATGTGAACCCGAGCCCCCAGCGCGATGAGGAGGAGGCTGTGGAGGCGGCCCTGAAGCAATTGGAGTGGAGCACGCGTCGCGCCGAGCAGACGCTCAATCAAGCCCTCGCTGAGGTTCGCGCTGCCTTGAATGCCGCCTCGACGACCTCAATGGCCGCGTGATTTGACTGGAGACTGTGCTGGAACTGGCTCTCAACCGCTCCTCTGGAGCAGTGGCCCGGCTGACGGACGCCGATGGAGGCTCATCATCCCTCTGACTCACGCTCCTCCCACCCCCAGCCACCGGCCCTGCCGGGGGCTTTTTTTATGACCAGCACCACCCAGGCCAACACAACCCAAACCAGCGCTCCCCTACCCCCCCTCAACACCTGCACCGTGGCCATGATCGGCCTGGGCTATGTGGGCCTGCCGCTAGCTGTGGAGTTCGCCAAGCCCCAGGCTTGCCGTCGCACGGGGGCCCCGCTGCAGCGCCGCGTGATCGGTTTGGACATCAATGCCCAGCGCCTTAGCGAGCTGTGCGCCGGCCACGACCGCACCAACGAAACCAGTGCTGCGGAGTTGCAGGGTGCCCAGCTGCTCGAGTTCACCAACGATCCGGCCCTACTTGCGGAGGCGGATGTGTTCGTGGTGACGGTGCCCACCCCAATCGACAGTGCCAAGCGGCCCGATCTCACGCCGCTGGATAAAGCCAGCGCCACGGTGGGCAAGGTACTTAAGGCCCGCGCCGCCCAGGGCGCCAGCACTATTCCCGTGGTGATCTACGAGAGCACGGTGTATCCCGGTGCCACCGAGGAGGTGTGTGTGCCGATCCTGGAGCGGGAATCCGGCCTCCGCTTCAACGAAGGCTTTGTGTGCGGCTACAGCCCCGAGCGGATCAACCCCGGCGACACAGAGCACAAGCTCACCACGATCACCAAGGTGACCAGCGGCAGCACCACTGAGGCAGCCACCTGGGTGGATGGCCTCTATGGCTCGATCATCGAAGCCGGCACCCACCTGGCCTCGAGCCTGAAGGTGGCGGAGGCGGCCAAGGTGATCGAGAACACCCAGCGCGACCTGAACATCGCCCTGGTGAACGAGCTGGCGATCATCTTCCGCCAGATGGGCATCGATACGCTGGATGTGCTGGAGGCGGCGGGCACCAAGTGGAACTTCTTGCCCTTTCGGCCGGGCCTGGTGGGCGGCCACTGCATCGGCGTGGACCCGTATTACCTCACCCACAAGGCCGAGCAGCTCGGCTACCACCCGCAGGTGGTGCTGGCGGGCCGTCGCATCAACGACGGCATGGGTCGCTGGCTGGCCGAGCAGCTGGTGCTGGGGCTGGCCCAGCGGCGCCAGCCAGTGGTGGGCACGCGGGTGCTGGTGCTTGGCCTCACCTTCAAGGAGAACTGCCCCGACCTGCGCAACACCAAGGTGGTGGATCTGATCGAGGGCTTGCAGCGCTACGGCATGGAGGTGCAGGTGGTGGACCCGTTGGTGGATCCGGAAGAGGCCCAGCGGGAATACGGCCTCACTGTGACCGCTGATATTCCTACGGAGGCCAGCCATGGCGCGGTGGTGGCGGCCGTGGCGCATCGGCAGTTTGCCGAGCTCACTGCTGACCAATGGCGTCAGCTATTGACTCCCTCCGGCGTGCTGCTGGATCTCAAGGGGATCGTGCCGCGGGAGCTCGGTGCACTACGGCTGTAGGGCTTCCTCCTGAGCCGCCAGCAGGTGGGCTAGCCCGGACGAGTCGCTGAGCCTTCTGCCGACAGCAAGATCAACTTTTTACACCAGCCATCACACGAGCTGTAGTTCCCTGTCTTTTTGTATGCCCGCTTCCCTCACCCGCAACCTGATCACCGGCGGCGCCGGTTTTGTGGGCTCGCACCTGGTGGACCGGCTGATGGCGGCCGGCGAGGAGGTGATCTGCCTCGACAACTTTTTCACTGGCCGCAAGGTCAACATCGCCCAGTGGATCGGCCACCCGCGCTTT
>CAMDSS010000008.1 GCA_945907085.1 Cyanobium sp. NIES-981
GAGGTGCTGCCCCATTCCCTGGCCTTCAACCTCTTCTTGCACAACTCGCCCCTGCAGCCCAATGGCTACTGCGAAGAGGAGCTCAAGATGCTCAACGAAACCCGCAAGATCATGGGATTGCCCGATCTGCGCCTTTCGGCCACCTGCGTGCGGGTGCCGGTGCTGCGGGCCCACTCGGAAGCGGTGAACATTGAATTTGCGGAGCCCTTCCCGGTGGCGGAGGCCCGCGCCTTGCTTGCCCAGGCTGCGGGGGTGGAGCTGCTCGAAGACTTCGAGGCCAACCGCTTCCCCATGCCCACCGATGTGACGGGCCGGGATCCGGTGGCCATAGGGCGCATCCGCCAGGACCTCAGCGATCCCCATGCCCTCGAGCTTTGGCTTTGTGGCGACCAGATCCGCAAGGGGGCGGCCCTCAATGCGGTGCAAATCGCTGAATTGTTGATCCAGGGCCCAGGGGCCGGGGTGGTCTCTTGAGCTCCCAAGTTCCCTTTGGCCGGGTGCTGACCGCGATGGTCACCCCCTTTGCTGCCGATGGCTCGGTGGATCTGGATCTGGCGGCCCGGTTGGCGGTGCATTTGGTGGAGCACGGCTCCGACGGCCTGGTGCTGTGCGGCACCACCGGCGAATCCCCCACCCTCAGCTGGCAGGAGCAACACGAGATCTTTGCGGCGGTCAAAGGCGCCGTGGGCAGTCGGGCCGCGTTGCTGGCCGGCAGTGGCAGCAATTGCACCGCCGAGGCGGTGGAGGCCACCCGGGAGGCGGCGTCCTTGGGGGCCGATGGCGCCCTGGTGGTGGTGCCTTACTACAACAAACCCCCCCAAGATGGGCTCGAGGCCCATTTCCGGGCGGTGGCCCAGGCGGCGCCTGGGTTGCCCCTGATGCTTTACAACATCCCTGGCCGCACCGGCACCAGCCTGGCGCCAGAAACCACTGCCCGGCTGCTCGATTGCCCGAATGTGGTGAGTTTTAAGGCCGCCAGTGGCACCACCGAGGAGGTGAGTGCCCTGCGGGCCCTTTGTGGCGATCGCTTGGCGATCTACAGCGGTGATGACGCCCTCACCCTGCCGATGCTGGCCGTGGGTGCCGTGGGGGTGGTGAGTGTGGCCAGCCACATCGCCGGCCCCCAGGTCAGCGCCATGGTGAAGGCCTTCTTGGCTGGCGATTTGGCTGGAGCCCTTGTCTTGCATGAGCAGTTGCTGCCCCTGTGCAAGGCCCTGTTTTGCACCACCAATCCGATCCCGGTGAAAGCCGCCCTTGAGCTGAGTGGCTGGCCAGTGGGTGCTCCCCGTCTTCCTTTGCTCTCTGCCGAACCCGACGTGCGCATGCGCCTCAATTCCACCCTGGCCGCTTTGCGTCCTACGTGATGCCAAGGCTTGTCAGCTGACAGCGGTCAGCCGGTTGTCCAGTCCAGCTCCAGTTTCAGTTTCAAATCAAATACTGCGATCTTTCGCCCTTTCTCTATGACCAGTTCCAACGGCACCATCAACAGCGCCAAGGCCAATCAGCAACCCCATCTGCGCGTGATCCCCTTGGGGGGCTTGCATGAAATTGGTAAGAACACCTGTGTGTTCGAGTACGGCGACGACATCATGTTGGTGGATGCCGGCCTGGCCTTCCCTAGCGATGGCATGCACGGCGTCAACGTCGTGATGCCCGACACCAGCTACCTGCGCGAGAACCAGAAGCGCATCCGCGGCATGATCGTGACCCACGGTCACGAAGATCACATCGGTGGCATTGCCCACCACCTGAAGAACTTCAACATCCCCGTGATCCACGGGCCCCGTCTGGCCCTGGCGATGCTCACCGGAAAGATGGAGGAGGCCGGTGTGATGGATCGCACCATCCTTCAAACCGTCGCCCCCCGGGACGTGGTGAAGGTGGGTCAGCACTTCTCGGTGGAGTTCATCCGCAACACCCACTCGATGGCCGACAGCTTCTCGCTGGCCATCACCACGCCCGTGGGCACGATCATCTTCACCGGTGACTTCAAGTTCGACCACACCCCCGTGGACGGCGAGTATTTCGACATGGCCCGTCTCGCCCATTACGGCGAGCAGGGGGTGTTGTGCCTGTTCAGCGATTCCACCAACTCCGAGGTGCCCGGCTTCTGCCCCCCTGAGCGTTCGGTGTTCCCCTGCCTGGATCGCCACATCTCCCAGGCTGAAGGTCGGGTGATCATCACCACCTTCGCCAGCTCCATCCATCGCGTGTCGATGATCCTGGAGCTGGCCCTGAAGAACGGCCGCAAGGTGGGCCTGCTGGGCCGCTCCATGCTCAACGTGATCGCCAAGGCCCGCGAGCTGGGCTACATGCAGGCCCCCGACGATTTGTTTGTGCCGATCAAGCAGATTCGCGATCTGCCCGACCGGGAAACCCTGCTGCTGATGACCGGTAGCCAGGGTGAGCCCCTCGCTGCCCTGAGCCGCATTTCCCGCTGTGAGCACCCCCAGGTGCAGGTGAAATCCACCGATACGATCATTTTCTCGGCCAGCCCGATCCCCGGTAACACCATCTCGGTGGTGAACACGATCGACCGGCTGATGATGCTCGGCGCCAAGGTGGTCTACGGCAAGGGCGAAGGCATCCACGTGTCGGGCCATGGCTTCCAGGAAGACCAGAAGCTGATGCTGGCCCTCACCAAGCCCAAGTACTTCGTGCCCGTGCACGGTGAGCACCGCATGCTTGTTTGCCACAGCAAGACCGCCCAGTCGTTGGGTGTGCCGGCCGACAACATCCTGATCATCGACAACGGTGATGTGGTGGAGCTCACCCCCGACTCCATCCGCAAAGGCGATCCCGTGAAGGCCGGCATTGAGCTCCTCGATGCCTCCCGCAACGGCATCGTTGATGCCCGGGTGCTCAAAGAGCGCCAGCAATTGGCGGAAGACGGCGTCATAACCCTGCTGGCTGTGATCAGCACCGATGGCGTGATGGCGGCTCCCCCAAGGGCGAATTTGCGGGGTGTGGTCACCACCGCCGATCCCCGCAAGCTGTCGTCGTGGGCTGAGCGGGAGATTGGCTGGGTGCTCGAGAACCGCTGGGGCCAGCTGTGCCGCAATACCGGTGGCAGTGCCCCCGATGTGGACTGGGTGGGTGTGCAGCGTGAGGTCGAGGTGGGCCTGCAGCGTCGCCTGCGCCGGGAGCTCCAGGTGGAGCCATTGATCATCTGCGTGGTGCAGCCTGCTCCGGCTGGCACCCCGGCCTACAAGGGCCGTGCCGATGCCGAGCCCGACACCCGTCCGGCTCCCCGGGGTGGCCGCGATGGTGGTGGCCGCCGCGATGTGGTGCGCGACAGCAGTGGCCGGGCGCCTCTGCCCCAGCGCCAGTTGGCGACCGTGGGCGCTCCAGCTGCAGCCGGTGCAGCTCCAGCCCCTGGGGTGGCTGCTGTTGCTGCCGTTGCTTCTCCCGCAGTAGCAGCACCTGTGGTTTCGGCACCCGTGGTCAAGGCAGCGCCTGTTGAGGACATCGAACCCGAACCCGCTGGCCGCATCCGTCGTCGCCGTTCGGCCGCGGCCGAGTGATTGGCTGATTAGTTCGGCCGAATCACCACACCGAGGAGCCCCTTGGCGAGCTCTGCGCTCTCCTTCGGGCTCAATTGGGTTGGCTGGATTGGCTTGGTCGGCTGGGTTAGCTGGTCTATGCCCTCCGCAATTTCGGTTGGGCTTTCGCTCTTGTCGAGGCTCTCGAAAGGCTCAACGGGCGATGCGACCCCTGGAACGCTTTGAAGCGGCTCCTGGGCAGCAACGTCCGGTAGGGCGATCTTCTCCAGCCAAGGCATGGCATCGGCGGGAGATGGCACCTGGGCGGCTAGGCACTGGTTGAGGCCCTCTTGGGCGATGTCAACCAGCAGCGCCTCTGGTTCTGCCGCAAGCACCTGGCGGTAGTGCTCTGCAGCAACGCCGGCATCCTTGTAGCCGTACAGCCGGGTATGCCCGAGCAGTAGCAGAACCCGAGATCGGAGCTCGCCATCCAATTCTGCGAGCAGGATTTCGGCGCGCTCTTCCACTTCGGCCCAGCGCCGTTCGCTGTAGAGACGCTCCAGGGCGGCGTACTGGTCGTTGGCTTGCTCAGCCATGGGCTTCAGGGGTTGATTTCGGCATTGGGCTGGATCTCCAGGTGCAGTGTGGTGCGATCCCAGTGCAGGCGCCACGGCCCGGCGAGATCCGTTTGGCCCGGGCCTTGGGCTGGGGCCAGCCGGGCCAGCAGGGTGTCGAGCTGCACGGCCCCCAGTTCAAGGCCCGTGCTGGCGGTGAGCCAGGTGTGGAGCAGGTCCCGTTGGTTGGCGGCGCTGAGGGCCATCAGCCGGCGGCGTTGGAGTTGGTGGGGATTCCCATTCCCTCGCAAGGGTTCCAGGGCGAGTTGGAGCAGCTCAGCTCTTGTGGAATCCTCCGCGGCGAGCCTTTCGGCGAGGGCATTGATCCGCCGGCTGGCCCCAGGGTGGAGCGCTTCGAGCACGGGCAGCACCTCGGCCCGCACCCGGTTGCGGCTGAACTGGGGGTCTTGGTTGGAAGGATCCAGCCAGATCGGCAGCTGGAGGTCTTCGCAGATTTGGGCGGTGTCCTGGCGCGAAAAGATCAGCAAAGGCCGCACCAAGTGGAGGCCTTCGCCCAGCTCCCGCTGCCCGCGCAGGCTGGCCAAGCCACGGCGGTGGCTGCCCCGGGCCAAATGCAACAGCAGGGTTTCGGCCCGATCGCTGGCGGTGTGGGCGGTCACCACATGGCTTGCCTGGAGTGCTCGAGCCCGCTCGATCAGGCAGCTGTAGCGCCAGTCGCGGGCTGCGGCCTCCCGGTGGATTGGGGCTGCCCAGCGATCGATCGAGAGCGCCAGCCCTTGGCTTTGGGCCCACGCTTCCAGTTCAGAGGCCTGCTGGCTGGATTCAGGCCGCCATTGGTGGTCACCGTGCCAGAGCTGCAGATCCCAGTGGTGGAGACGCTGGAGATCCCGAAGCAGGGCCACCAGGGCCATGGAATCTTGGCCCCCAGACAGGGCCGCTAGCAGTACCCCCCCCTGCGGCAGGAGCGCCGGCTTCCGCAACAGGTGCCGGTGCAGCCGCAGATGGTGGGGGCTCCAGCCTGGAGCTGACCTGGTGGGGGAGGCCTGGGCCGTAGGGGCTCTTGATGGGAGAATCACCCCACTATCCCAATGGTTCTGATGTCGCGCATCGATCGCCTGCCCAGCCAGTTGCAAGCCGCCCTGGCCGAGCACCGCTTGCTCAAGGTGATCGCTGGCCTCACGAACTTCGATGCAGGGTCTGTCGAGCGGATCAGCCGCGCCGCTGGACTTGGTGGTGCTGATTTGATCGACCTGGCCTGTGATCCCGAGCTGGTGGCCCTGGCCGCTGGGGTCTCCAGCCTGCCGATTTGCGTGAGTGCCGTGGATCCCGAGCTGTTCCCCGCCGCGGTGGCCGCAGGAGCCGCCATGGTGGAAATCGGCAACTACGACGCCTTCTATTCCCTGGGTCGGGTGTTTGATGCCGCCGAAGTGCTGGCCATCACCCGCCGCACCCGTGAGCTCCTGCCCGAGGTGGTGCTGTCGGTCACGGTGCCCCATGTCTTGCCCCTGGACCAACAGGAACAGCTCGCCATCGACCTGGTGGAGGCCGGCGCCGACCTCATCCAGACCGAAGGGGGCACCAGCGCCAAACCCTTCAGCCCCGGCACCCTGGGATTGATCGAGAAGGCTGCTCCCACCCTGGCCGCCACCCATGCGATTAGCCGGGCCTTGACCGATGCAGGCCACCAGGCTCCTGTGCTCTGTGCTTCTGGCCTGTCTTCCGTGACCGTGCCCATGGCGATTGGGGCCGGTGCGGCTGGTGTGGGTGTCGGCTCCGCCGTGAACCGCCTCTCGGATCCGTTGGCGATGGTGGCTGTGGTTCGCGGCCTGCGGGAGGCCCTGGGCAGCGGCGTTCAGTCCGGCTTGAACACCAGGTTCAATACCAACCTCAGCGCCTAAATCCCAGGACGGCGGCTCTTACGGCCGCAGCCCAACCCAGGGCACGGCGAGAATGGCTGCCATGGTTCCTTTTCAGCTCCACGCCCCCTACGAACCCAAGGGCGATCAGCCCACAGCCATCAAGGCGATGGTTGCGGGCGTCGATGGGGGTGAGCGGTATCAAACCCTGCTCGGAGCGACAGGTACGGGGAAAACGTTTTCGATCGCCAATGTGATCGCCCAGACGGGGCGCCCCACCTTGGTGTTGGCCCACAACAAAACCCTGGCGGCCCAGCTCTGCAATGAGCTGAGGGAATTTTTCCCGAATAACGCGGTCGAATACTTCATTTCCTATTACGACTACTACCAGCCGGAGGCCTATGTGCCGGTCTCCGATACCTACATCGCCAAAACCGCGTCGATCAACGAAGAGATCGACATGCTGCGTCACTCGGCGACCCGCTCGTTATTTGAACGCCGCGACGTGATCGTGGTGGCCTCGATCAGTTGCATCTACGGCCTGGGTATTCCGAGCGAATACCTCAAGGCGGCCGTCAAATTCGAGGTAGGCGACACCCTCAACCTGCGGGCTTCCCTGCGGGAGTTGGTCAACAACCAATACGCTCGCAACGATGTGGAGATTGCCAGGGGCCGCTTCCGGGTGCGGGGCGATGTCCTGGAGATCGGCCCTGCCTACGAAGACCGGCTGGTGCGGATCGAACTGTTTGGCGATGAGGTGGAGGCGATTCGCTACGTGGACCCCACCACCGGCGAGATCCTCCAGAGCCTTGACAGCATCAACATCTACCCGGCCAAGCACTTTGTGACCCCCAAGGATCGCCTGGAGGATGCGATCAAGGCCATCCGCGGGGAGCTGCGGGAACGGTTGGATTTGCTTAATGGCGAGGGCCGGCTTTTGGAGGCCCAACGCCTGGAGCAGCGCACCGCCTACGACCTCGAGATGCTCGACCAGGTGGGCTATTGCAACGGGGTGGAGAACTACGCCCGCCACCTCTCCGGTCGGCCTGCAGGTACCCCGCCGGAATGCCTGATCGACTACTTCCCCGATGACTGGCTGTTGGTGGTGGATGAGAGCCATGTGACCTGCTCCCAGCTGCAGGCCATGTACAACGGCGACCAATCCCGCAAGCAGGTGCTGATTGAACACGGCTTTCGCCTGCCCAGCGCCGCCGACAACAGGCCCTTAAAAGGGTCGGAGTTCTGGGAGAAGGCCACCCAAACCATCTTTGTGAGTGCGACCCCAGGCAACTGGGAGCTGGAGCAAAGCCACGGCCAGGTGGTGGAGCAGGTGATTCGGCCCACCGGGGTGCTCGATCCGATCGTGGAAGTGCGCCCGACGGAAGGCCAGGTGGATGATCTACTGGGTGAGATCCGCATCCGGGCCGACAAAAACGAGCGGGTGATCATCACCACGCTCACCAAGCGCATGGCCGAAGATCTCACCGACTATTTGGCCGAGAATGGGGTGCGGGTGCGTTACTTGCACTCCGAGATCCACTCGATTGAGCGGATCGAAATCATCCAAGACCTGCGCAATGGCGAGTACGACGTGCTGGTGGGGGTGAATTTGCTGCGGGAAGGCCTTGATTTGCCCGAGGTGTCGTTGGTGGCGATTCTTGACGCCGATAAGGAAGGCTTTCTGCGGGCTGAGCGCTCCTTGATTCAAACGATTGGCCGGGCGGCCCGCCACGTGGAAGGAGTGGCCCTGCTGTATGCCGACAACCTCACCGATTCGATGGTCAAGGCGATCTCAGAAACCGAGCGCCGCCGTGCCATCCAGCACGCCTACAACGTGAAGCACGGCATCACGCCTACCCCCGCGGGTAAGCGGGCGGGCAACTCGATTTTGTCGTCCTTGGAGGTGACCCGTCGCCTCAGCGATGACCAGCTTGAGCAGGCCACGAGCCGGGCCATCGACCAGTCGGGGGACTACCAAGTGCCCTTGGATTCCCTGCCCGAGCTGATCACCCAGCTCGAAGACAAGATGAAAGTGGCGGCTAAAAATCTTGAATTTGAAGAGGCCGCCAACCTGCGCGACCGCATCAAAAAGCTGCGCCAGAAACTGGTGGGTAGAACCTGAGCGAGGATGGGTGCCCTGGAGCATCAGCGATGAGCCATAGGCGACTTGGATGGGCTGCTGGCCTAGTGGCTTTGCTGGGCGTTGGAATGCTGGATGGCGTCACCAGGGCTGCCCAAGCCGTCGAGCTGGTGGAGCTGGTGGCACCCTTTTCAAACGCGATCTACACGATTCGCGTCTCTGAACTCGCCAATACCCAGGCGCTCTTGAGCGGTACCAGCGATTTGGCCGAGTTGGATCGGGCGTTGAACGGTTCGATTGGCAAACAGCTAATTGAGGTGTTCCACAAGCCCTTACCCCTGAGTGAGGGGGCCTTTGACAAGGATTCTGGATCGCCCTTGCTGCAACAGGTGTTGCTGGTGTTGGCCGAGTTGGGTGAGCTGGATGGACTGCGCACCAATGAGATGGACGCTGCTGCCCTGGCCAAGGCCGTGGATCAAGCCGCTGCTGGGGGGCAAATCACCATGCTGTCGTTGCTGCAGGCCCTACCTGGCAAGACCGTGCGGGTTGATTTGCCCAAGGTGGTGCAAGGGATCAAGCGCAATGCCCAGCAGCGGGTGGTGACCAACAAGCTGCTCAAAACGGGTGTGCCGGTGAGCTCCGATCCCAGCCTCGCTAAGCCGGGCCCCAGCGCTGTTGTTCGTCGTGAACTGAGTTTGGCGGTGGGCCATCGGCCTGCGCCACTCACCCTGGTGGTGCTCCAGCCCCAGGCCAATCCCAATGGCCGGTTGGTGGTGATCTCCCATGGGCTTTGGGATAGCCCGACCAACTTTGAGGACTGGGCGCGCCATCTGGCGAGTTACGGCTACATGGTGGTGCTGCCGGTCCATCCAGGCAGTGATCAGGAGCAGCAACGGGCGATGCTGGCGGGCAAGGCCCCACCGCCCACGCCCGAAGAGCTGCGGCTACGGCCTATGGATGTCAGTGCTGTTCTTGATGGCATTGCTGCCGGCAAGTTGGCTGGTGTCCAGGGCATTCAGGTCCAATCCACGGTGGTGGTGGGCCATTCCTGGGGAGCGATTACGGCTCTGCAGTTGGCAGGTGGTCGATCCAGTTCCGGTCCGCTCCGTCAGAACTGCGGTGATCTCCTGAACCCCGAGCGCACCCTGAGCTGGATTTTGCAGTGCAGTTTTGTTTCCACGGCTGACGCTCCGCCCCAGCCAGACGCGCGGGTCAAGTCGGTGGTGGCGGTGAGTCCCCCCATTGGGCTGCTCTTCAGCCCGGATGCGGTCCAAGGCATCCAGGCCCGGGTGCTCTTGGTGAGTGGCAGCCACGACTGGGTGGTGTCACCCGATCCGGAGGCCTTGCTCCCCTTCTCCCAATCACCGGCCATGGGCCACCGTTTGGTGCTGGTCAAAGGCGGCGATCACTTCAACATGCGTGCACCGGTCAAGGCCGCCCCGGCTCCGGCGAAGACCCCACCGGCCGCCGTGCTGTCCCCCCTGATCCTGGCCTGGGTCAATGGCACCTTTGCGGCGGGTAACCAGGCCCAGCCTGCTGCCGGTGCCCCGAGCCTCCTGCCCCCTTCCGGTTGGGGGAGTGCCGTGATGCCCATGGTCGATGTGACTGTTGAGCAGGCTGCTGGGGTCGTGGCTCCCTAGGGCTCCGTTGCCATTAGGGGGCTTCGGTGCCGTGGGCCCGGTGCACGCTGTTGCCGCCGAGCCCAAAGGCCCCATGCACCACTTGCAGCGCCTGGACGCCCAGGTTTCCTGGCACGACGCAGCTGGTGCGGATTTCACTGGTGGCGATCAGCTCGATGTTGATGCCCGCAGCGGCCAAGGCCCTGAACATTTTTGCCGCCGTGCCGGGGGTGTAGGGCATGCCCGCCCCCACGGCGCTGACCCGGGCGATGGCCGCTCCCTGTTCGAAGTGGGCTCCGGGCCACTGCTTCAGCAGGGCGCTGAGGACCTGGCCTGCCTTGCCCAAATCAGCCTTGCGCAGGGTGAAGCTCATGTCGCGGCTAAGGGCCTGGCCTTCTCCGTGGGTGCGCTCGGATTGGACGATGGCGTCCAGGCTGATGCCCGCATCGGCCAGGGCGCGGCACACCGCTGCTGCGGTGCCGGGGCGATCGGGGAGCTTGCGCACACTCACCTGGGCCTGATCCAGGTCCAGGGCCACACCGCGGACGGCCGGTTCATCGGCGCCTGCAGGTGTGGTTTGACGGTTGAGTTGTTGATCTGTCAGTTCAAACACCTCGGCGGCAGCCCGCAGGGCCTTGGTGCCTTGATGGCCCGCCACCAGGCAACTCACCTTCACTTCGCTGGTGGCGATCAGGCGCAGGTTGATGCCTGCCTTCGCCAGGGTGTCGAAGAGTTTGGCGGCCACCCCTGGTCGGCCCAGGATGCCGGCTCCCGAGATGCTCAGCTTGGCCATGCCCCCCTCGGCCCTGAGCTGGGCTCCGCCGGTCCCCAAATTGGCGCCGAGCTCCGCCAGCACCTCGCGGCAGACCAGCTGGGCCTGATCAAGTTCGGCATCAGCGAGGGTGAAGGCAATGTCGTTGGTGAAGCTGCCGTTGTCTGAGCCTTCATGGGTGGCCTGCACGATCAGATCCACGTTCAATCCGGCCTTGCCGAGGGCTTCAAACAGCTGGGCTGCGATGCCCGGTTGATCGGGCACATGGGTGAGGGCCACCACGGATTGTGCTGGTTCCAGCTCTGCCCCATCCACGGGCTTGCCCAGTTCCAGGCCCCCATGGCCGATCGGCCGCCCCTTGCTGCTGGTCAGCAGGGTTCCCGGTTCGTCACTCCAGCTGGAGCGCACCACCACGGGGACGCCGTAGTTGCGGGCAATTTCCACGGCCCGTGGGTGCAGCACGGAGGCGCCCAGGCTGGCCAGCTCAAGCATTTCGTCGCAGCTCACCTGGTCCATCAATTGGGCATCCGCCACCTTGCGGGGATCGGTGGTGAGCACCCCGGGCACATCGGTGAAAATCTCGCAGGCCTGGGCCCCAAGGGCTGCAGCCAGGGCAACAGCAGAGGTGTCGGAGCCGCCCCTGCCCAAGGTGGTGATTTCGGGGGTGCCGGCGGCGCCGGAGCTGGTGCCCTGGAAGCCGGCCACCACCACTACGAAGCCGTCCTCGAGCAGGCGCTGTAGCCGTTCGGTGCGGATTTCCAGGATCCGGGCCCGGCCATGGGCGGATTCGGTGATGATCCCGGCCTGGGTGCCGGTCATCGAAACGGCAGGAACCCCTTCGGCATGGAGGGCCATCGCCAGCAGGGCCATGGACACCTGTTCGCCTGTGGCCAGCAACATGTCCATCTCCCGTTGGGGCGGGTTGGGGTTGATGGCGGTAGCGAGTCCGGTGAGTTCATCGGTGGTGTGCCCCATCGCCGACACCACGATCACCAGGTCGTTGCCCTCGTCACGGCAGCGGCAGATGCGCTGGGCCACGGCCTGGATGCGCTCGACGCTTGCCACCGAGGTTCCGCCAAATTTCTGAACCAGCAGGGCCATGGGCAACCGATCGCCGAAGCGCTCGCGCGGGAAGGCTCAATTATTCACCGAGCCCCCTTAGAAGCGCCCCCCTTACCGCTCGGCTGGTGCCAACAAAAAGCCATCGCGGAAGGCATCCCGGCCGTCGGCTCCGCGCTTGAGGGCGGCTTCCACCTCCAGCAGCTGCCCCAGCAGCTTGAGGAAGTGCCCGGATTGTTTGCCGCGGATTTGCTTGCGCATGACATAGATGCGTTTGGGGTTGCCGATGCCAGCGGCCTTGGCGATCACGGCGACGTCTTGCTCGCCTGCCGTCTCCAGGAGGCTCACCCAAAGCCAGCCGCGGATTTGGCTGGAGAGGGCCGCCACGATCCGCAGGGCCGGTTCATTGGCTTCCAGCAGGGCATCCACTAGGGCAATGGCATCCGCCGGCTTGCCAGCGAGCAGGGCATCGCCCACGGCCAGACTGTTGGTGGCGTGGCTGGCCACCAGGGCTGCAACCGCTGCGGCCGTGATCGTGTGGGTTTGGCCCTTGGCATCGGTGCCGGCATAGATGGAGAGTTTCTCCAGTTCGCTCGCCAGCCGGGCGCTGTCGCTGCCGATGGCCTCCGACAGGCCTTCGGCAGCCGCTGGCTCTAATCGGAGCCCGAGCGCTTGGGCCGTGCGCTGCACCAGCTCCACTTGGCCGGCCCCATCCCAGATGGCGGGCAGGGCAAAGCTGGCCTCGAAGGCTTGGCCTGCTTTCACCAGTTTTTGCAAGGCCTTGGTGGTGCGTAGTCGGGCGTCCGGTTTGCCGGGATTCACCAGCACCAGGTGGCAGGTTTCTGGCAGCACATCCAGGCCGCTTTCCAGTTGCTCAGCCAATTCCGCCGGGCATTGGTTGCAAAAGGGGCTGCGCTGCAGGATCACCACCCGGGCCCCCGATCCCAAGGGGGGTGTGCGGGCTTCAGCGAGGGCCTGGGCTGCCTGGCCGGCGTCGTTGCCATCGAGGCGGCTGAGGTTGATGCTGCCCCAGGCCGGATCGATCAGCTTCTCGATCAGGGCCTCGATGGCCCGGCTGCGGGCGGCCTCATCGTCGCCCCAATAGAGGTGGAAGGGCATGGGGTTAGGGAGGCATGACCAGCCAAAGTCTGGTGGCCGGTGCAGCCTGCCGCCATGGCCCAGAGTGAAACGAGCCAGTGGGGGATCGACCATCCGAACGGGATCGACCATCCGATTTTCAGTGAGAGCGTGCGGCGGATTCGCGGTTGGCTGGAGCCCACTGGCATTTATCAGGGGTTGAGCCCCCTGGAGCAGGAGCTGCTCGAGCGTCTCGTGCACAGCAGTGGCGATGTGGAGGTGGCGCCACTGGTGGCCTGGAGTCCCCAGGCTTGCGCCCTCGGGGCGGCGGCGGTGGCCCAAGGCGCGGTGATCCTCACCGATACGGCCATGGCAGCAGCAGCGGTGGCGCCCATGGCCCGGCGCACCTTCGCCAATCCGGTGCACACCCTGTTGGAGTGGGCGCCGCCCACCGTGCCCGAGGGGGCGCCAGCTTTTGAAACCCGCAGCTCCCTGGGCATGGTCGCGGCCTTGAGAGCCCTTGGCGGCTCGCCCCAGGCACCCCGCCCCTTAGTGGTGCTGATTGGCAGTGCCCCCACGGCCCTCGAAACCCTGCTGGATTTGGTGGCCGCCGGCTCCTGCTCCGCACCGGCGTTGGTGATTGGCATGCCAGTGGGGTTTGTGGGGGTGGCCGAGAGCAAGCGGCACCTGGCGGAGAGTGGCCTGGTGCACCTGCGGCTTGAGGGCCCCAAGGGCGGGGCTGGTTTGGTGGCGGCCGCCTGCAATGCCCTGTTGCGTAGGGCCTGGCTGGAAGCTGGCTAGGGCCTAGCTAGGCGGCCAGCTTGCTAACTCCCATGGCTCAGGCCCACGGCCACATGGCTGTTGGCCTCAATGCGGCCCAGCACCTGGCGGGCCCGCAGTACCACCGAAGGCGGCACCCCGGCCAAACGGGCGGCTTCGATGCCATAGCTGCGGTTGGCACCACCGGCGGCAACCCGGTGCAGGAACACCAGGCTCTCGCCGGATTCCTCTACCAGCACCTGAGCATTGGCCACGTTGGGTAGGAGCTCGGCGAGTTCGTTGAGCTCGTGGTAATGGGTGGCAAATACGCTGCGGGCCCTGATGCCCTGGCCATCGGCGGCCGCCAGGTGCTCGGCCACGGCCCAGGCAATCGACAGCCCATCGAAGGTGGCGGTGCCCCGGCCAATCTCATCGAGCAGCACCAGGGAGCGGTCCGTGGCGTGGTGAAGGATGTTGGCGGTTTCGGCCATTTCCACCATGAAGGTGGATTGGCCTGAGGAGAGGTCGTCGCCGGCGCCGACCCGGGTGAAGATCCGATCGGCAATGCCAAGCCGGGCCGATTGGGCGGGGATCCAGCTGCCCATTTGGGCCATCAACTGCAGCAGGCCCGCCTGGCGCAAATAACAGCTCTTGCCGCTGGCGTTGGGCCCCGTGAGCACCAGCAGGTCGGGGGTGGCTTTGCCGCCGAGGGCCAGATCGTTGGGGGTGAAGGCTTCCTCCACCAGCAGCTGCTCCACCACCGGGTGGCGCCCCGCCTCAATCACCAGCTCGCGGCTGTCCGTGATTTCTGGGCAGCAGTAGCCCCCGGTGGCGGCCACATCGGCGAGGGAGGCCACCGCATCCAGCTCGGCCACCAGCCGGGCGGCCACCCGAATCGGGGCTGCCCGGGTTCCCACTTCCGAGCGCAGCTGGCAAAACAGCTCGTATTCCCGTTGGGCGGTCCGGGCCTTGAGCTGCAGGATTTTGCCTTCCCTGGCCTTGAGCTCGGGGGTCACAAAGCGCTCCTCATTGGCCAGGGTCTGGCGGCGAATCCAGTGGTCGGGCACGGCTGCCGATTTGGCCCGGCTTACCGCCAGGAAGTAGCCAAAGGTCCGGTGGTACTGGAGTTTGAGGGTGGGGATGCCGCTGGCCTGGCGCTCGAGCGTTTCCTGGCCGCGCAGCCAAGCGTCTTGGTCGTCAAGTTGGTTGCGCAGGCCATCGAGTTGGGGATCGACACCGTCGTGGATCAGGCCCCCTTCACTGATGGTGAGGGGGGGTGTTTCGAGCAGGTTGTGGCGCAGCAGGGCCGCGATCGTTTCCAGCTCGGGCCAGGGTTGGGCCAGGGCTTGAAGGGGCTGGCTGGTGCTTTTGGCGAGCAGGGTTGCCAGTTGGGGCAGGCGCTCGAGGCCATCGGCCAGGGCCACCAGATCCCGGGCTGAGGCGCTGCCGGCTCCAGCCCGCCCGGCCAGGCGCTCAAGATCTCCCATGGGCCGCAGCAACCGCCGCACCCCAAGCCGCAGGGACCGCTGGGCCACCAGTTCCCCCACCCCGGCCTGGCGCTCGAGAATGGCGCTGCGTTCCACCAGGGGTGCTTCCACCCAGCGCCGCAGGCAGCGGCCCCCCATGGCGGTGTGGGTGCGATCCAGGGCCCAGAGCAAAGAGCCCTGGCTTGCTCCCGCTGTTTGGGTTTTGGTGAGCTCCAGGTTGCGACGGGTTTGGGCATCGAGGATCAACAGATCCCCCGCGTGCCAGGTGGTGGGTAAATCGAGGGGAACTTGGCCCTCCTGGGTGGCATCGAGGTAGGCCACCAGGCCCCCGGCCGCCCGCATCGCCAAGGGAACAGCCTGGAGCCCAAGCCCATCGAGGCTGGCTAGGCCAAAGCGGCTTTTGAGGGTGGCGCTGGCTTCTGGGGCCTCAAAGGGGGTGCGGGGCAGGGCCGTCAGGTGCAACCCATCGGGGCACCAGGGGGGCTTGATCCCTTCCGCCGAGGGCCACAGCACTTCGGCGGCTTCCACCTGCAGCAGCTCCTGATGCAACAGATCACTGCCCTGGCGCTCGGTGACCTGAAATTCGCCCGTGCTCACATCCGCGACGGCCAGCCCCCAGCGGGTGCCATCGCCCTCGGCGCTTAAAACCACGGCGCAGAGCCAATTGTTGCGCCTGGCCGAGAGCATCTCGTCTTCCAGCACCGTGCCCGGGGTGAGCACCCGGGTGATGCCCCGCTTGAGCAGTTCGCCCTTGGCGGGTCCCTTTGCGGAGGCCGTCTCGAGTTGGTCGCAGAGGGCCACGCTCAGGCCGCGGCGCACCAACTCGGCGCAATAGCGCTCGGCGGCGTGGTGGGGAATGCCTGCCATCGGCACCCGGCCGATGGCCTTGCCTGCTTCCTTGCCGGTCAGGGTGAGCTCGAGGAGCCGGGAGAGGGAAATGGCGTCTTCAAAAAAGCATTCAAAAAAGTCGCCCAGGCGATAGAGCAGGACCCGCTCGGGATGGGCGGCCTTGAGCTCCACGTAGTGGCGCAGCATCGGCGTGAGCTGCTCCGGGTCCACCAGGCCGTGGTGGTGCCAGGGGGGCAGATCGGAGCTGGTGTCTTGGCCTGCTGGGTCCTGGTCTGTTTTCGGGCTGGGCCCAGGGGATGGCTCGCTTTGGTCTGGCTCGCTCGCTGCCCGGGCTTGCCGCTGCCTTGGCCGGCTGCTGGCATCGGCGGCCAGTGCTGCTTCATCGAGATCGCCCAGGGCCCCGAGCGCGGTGCCAGTGGTTTTGGTTTGGGTTGGGGTCTTGGGCTGGGCCGCTTCCGGCTCGCCAAACAGACTTCCCTGGAGGGCCAGCTCAGGCTGCTGCTCGGCTGGCGCGGCCACGGCTGGGGGGCATCAAGGGGACTGATCGTAGGGGGGGGAATGGGGCCCATCAGCCCTTGGCTTTCTTGGGAATCCACACCACATCGCTGAGGTTGGCGAAGTCGCTGTCCAGGGTCAGTAGGCGGGCTTTGTGGCGCCTGGCGGTGGCCAAGATCACGCTGTCGGCCATGGGCAAGTGGTGGGCCAAGCCCAATTGGGCGGCTTCCAGGGCGAGTTGGGCGCTGAGCTCAACCACGTGGCCCCGTTGCATGAGGGCTGTGGCCTGGATGGCTGCGCTTTCCCCGTGCTCCCTGAGCACCCACTTGAACACTTCCAGCAGGCTCAAGGTGGGCACGATCAGCTGGGATGAAGCCTCAATGGCAGGGGCGAAGTCGTTGGCCTGGGGCCCATCGGTGAAGAACTCAATCCAGCCAGAGGAATCCACCACCGTTAGGGGGGTGGCAGGGGCAGGGCTCACAGGCGAACTCATAGCCGATCGGGCTCCCGCTCAAAGCTGTTGCCCCCTTTGAGAAATCCGCGCAGGGCCGCTGGGGGCTGCAACGGCACCAGCTCAATCCTGTCCGCCAGGGAAATCAGCTGCAAGGTTTGACCAGGTTTGAGCTGGTAGCGCTCCCGCACAGCCTTGGGCAGCACCACTTGGTACTTCGTGGAAATGGTGGTGGATTCCATGGGTTCAGGGCGACCCTCGTCAATCGATGCCAACAGGGTAGGTCGGATAGGGCATCGATGGCCACTCGCAACGTATGCCCACAACTTGTGAAGGAAGCCCGCGCCAGTGGCCAACAGAGCCGGGCCGTCGTGTGAGAATCCGCCAACTGCCTGAATTGGCCCTTGGCCACTCGCCGCACCCACCATGCAGATCCTCAACACCCTCACCGTTCTGGCCCTGGTGGTGATGTCGTTTGCCTTGATCGTGGCGGTGCCGGTGCTCTATGCCAGCAGCGAAGATTCCGGCCGCTCCAACCGCCTGATCCTGCTGGGCGGGATCGCCTGGGTGGCCCTGGTGCTGCTCAACTGGGGCGTCAGCTTCTTTGTGGTTTAGGTCCGCCAAAAATGCGTGGCCGCCAGCCTGCGTAGGCTGAGCCCCAACGATGCAGCCAAGACGTGGCGACCTTTGAAGGACGGTTTACAGAGGCAGCCAGCCTGCAGATAGGCGTGGTGGTGGCCCGCTTCAACGATTTGGTGACAGCCAAGCTTCTGAGTGGCTGCCTCGATTGCTTGTCGCGCCATGGCATCGATACCGGCGAAGCCAGTAGCCAGCTGGATGTGGCCTGGGTGCCCGGCAGCTTTGAGATTCCCCTGGTGGCCCAGCGGATGGCGGCTAGCGGCCGTTATCAAGTGGTGATCACCCTGGGTGCCGTGATCCGCGGCGATACCCCCCATTTCGATGTGGTGGTGGCCGAAGTGAGCAAGGGGGTGGCAGCCGTATCCCGCGGTAGCGGCGTGCCCGTGATTTTTGGGGTGCTCACCACCGACACCATGCAGCAGGCCCTCGAGCGGGCCGGCATCAAGAGCAACCTGGGCTGGAGCTACGGCATGCAGGCCCTCGAGATGGGCAGCCTGATGAAGGCGCTGCCCTGAGGAGCCGCAATCTCTAGGAGCATCTTTTTTTGGGGAACTCGCGAGGAGCTTCTGATCTCGACGCCCGGTGACCAAGCTGCATTTCCTTAGCAGCCTGAGCTAGATCCCCAGCATGCAGGCGCTGCAGATGTTCAACCTGATCATGGTGCCGACCTGAGGGTCAGCTATGCGCAGGGGAATTATCCTGGCAGGGGGTAGTGGTACCCGGCTGCATCCGATCACCCAAGCGGTGAGCAAACAGCTGCTGCCGGTGTACGACAAGCCGATGATCTATTACCCGCTCAGCACTTTGATGCTGGCGGGAATCCGACAGGTGCTCGTGATCACTCGGCCCTTTGATCAGCTTGCTTTTCAGCAGCTTTTGGGCGATGGGGCGGCCTGGGGAATGCAAATCGAATACGCCGTGCAGCCCAGCCCGGATGGCTTGGCCCAGGCCTTTTTGATTGGGGCCGATTTTCTTGCTGGTGCGCCGGCTGCCTTGGTGCTGGGCGACAACCTCTTCCATGGCCACGACCTCTCCCCCCAATTGCAGGGCCTCAATGGGGGGCAAGCCGGGGCCACGGTTTTTGCCTATGGCGTGCGCGATCCCGAGCGCTACGGGGTGGTGGAGTTCGATGGCGGTGGGCGGGTGTTGAGCTTGGAAGAAAAGCCATCCAGACCCAAAAGTCGTTACGCAGTGACTGGTCTCTATTTCTATGACTCTTCTGTGGTGGAGCGGGCCATGAGCTTGCAGCCTTCTGGAAGGGGTGAACTGGAGATCACCGATCTCAATCGTCAGTATTTGGACGAGGGATTGCTGCAGGTGAAATTGATGGGCCGCGGCATGGCCTGGCTGGATACGGGCACCTCGGATTCCCTGCACGAGGCCGGTAGTTACATCCGCACCCTTGAACATCGCCAGGGCCTCAAGGTGGGTTGCCCGGAGGAGGTGGCCTGGCGCATGGGCTGGATCTCCGGATCTGAATTGGAAGTTTTGGCTGCGCCTCTGCGCAAGAGCGGCTACGGCGATTACCTGATGCAACTCCTGGAGCTTGGCCATGCAGGCTGAGCCCCTAAGTGCTCGTCCGGGTTCAGCCTTTGAGGGAAGCAGTTATGAGGTGCCCCAGTTGCTTACTCCCCGGGTGTTTGGCGATGAGAGGGGTTTTTTCTTTGAGAGCTGGAATCAGCTCACTTTTTCGCAGGCCCTTGGCTTGTCGATAGAGCAAGTCCCCGCCTTCGTGCAAGACAACCATTCCCGCTCTGTTCAAGGGGTGCTTAGAGGCCTGCACTACCAGCTCGCGCCCCATGCCCAAGTAAAGCTCGTGCGCTGCGTGGTCGGGGGGATTTTCGATGTGGCTGTGGATCTGCGTCGCTCTTCCGCCAGTTTTGGCCAGTGGGCTGGGGCTGTCCTTAGCGCTGACAATAAGCAGCAGCTCTGGGTGCCTGAGGGTTTTGCCCACGGTTTCCTGACCCTCAGCCAGGACGCAGAGGTGCTTTACAAGACGACCGATTTTTGGAGCAAGGATTGCGAGCGGGTGATTCGCTGGGATGACCCCCAGCTGGCCATCACGTGGCCCTCTCTAGGAGTTTCTACTGGGCGTCAGCTCTCTGAAAAAGATGCGCTGGGGCCTCTGCTGGCGAACTGCGCCGCGGGGGATTTGTTCCTTTGAATGCTCTGGGGACAGGGCCGCTGAACGTCGTGGTGACTGGAGCTGCGGGGCAGTTGGGCCAGGCGCTGCAGGCGTCCGTTCCCCAGGGCATTGAGCTCATCGCGTTAACGCGCCAAGGGTTGGATCTGGCCGATACCAAGGCCTGCACCAGCCTCGTGCGTGAGTTGAAGCCCGATTGGGTGCTGAATGCGGGTGCCTACACAGCGGTGGACAAGGCGGAAAGTGAGCCGGAACTGGCCCAAGCCGTGAACGCTGGAGCACCGGCGGCCTTTGCAGAAGCCCTGGCCCAAACCGGGGGCCGGCTGCTGCAGGTGAGCACGGATTTTGTGTTTGCTGGCAACCAAGGCTCCCCCTACAGGCCCGATCAACCTGTTCAACCCTTGGGGGTCTATGGCGCCAGTAAGGCGGCTGGAGAGCAGGCAGCTCTGGCCCTGCCGGGCGGGCAGGTGCTGCGAACGAGCTGGGTCTATGGCCCGGTGGGCAAAAACTTCTGCCTCACGATGCTGCGGCTCCATGCCCTTAAGGCTGCTGCTGGTGAACCCCTGGGGGTGGTTGCTGATCAGGTGGGCTGTCCCACCGCCACTACCACCTTGGCGGCGGCCTGTTGGCGGGCGATTGGAGTAGGCAAAACCCCATCCGAGCCCGGGCCTGAACAGCCGCGGATCCTGCACCACAGCGATGCTGGGGCGGCAAGCTGGTACGACTTCGCCTTGGCGATTGGTGAATTGGGTGTGACCAGCGGCCTCTTGGAACGGGCAGCCCAGGTGACTCCGATCAGCACCGCCGCTTACCCCACCCCGGCCCAGAGGCCGGCCTATTCCCTGCTTGATTGCACCTTGAGTCGGGCGGCCCTGGGGCTCAAGCCCATCCACTGGCGAGCTGCCCTGGCCCAGGTGCTCGCCAGCCTGGGGTGAATGGGCTCCATTGATTCCGCCTTTTTCCATCCTGCGATGACCGATCTGATGCCTGATCCGAGCACCGATCTGCCCGCCCTGCTGGGCCAAAGGCGTCGCATCCTGGTGACCGGCGGTGCGGGTTTTATCGGTGGTGCCCTGGTGCGCCGCTTGTTGGGCCAAAGCAGGGCGCTGGTGTTCAACCTGGATCGCTGCGGCTATGCCAGTGATCTCACAAGCATCAAGTCGCTGCCGCAGGCCGCCGAGCGCCATACCTTGCTCCGGGTCGACCTCGCCGATGCGACGGCCACCGCCGCTGCGGTGCGCCAGGCCGATCCAGATCTGGTGATGCACTTGGCCGCTGAAAGCCATGTGGACCGCTCAATCGATGGTCCAGGGGCCTTCATTGAGAGCAATGTGACGGGCACGTTCAACCTGCTCCAGGCGGTACGGGCCCATTGGGATGGGTTGGCAGGTGAAAGGCGCGAGGGTTTTCGTTTTCACCACATCAGTACCGATGAGGTGTTCGGTTCCCTTGGCAAAACGGGCCGCTTCTGTGAAACCACCCCCTATGACCCCCGCTCGCCCTATTCGGCCAGCAAGGCCGCCAGCGACCACCTGGTGAACGCCTGGCACCACACCTACGGCCTGCCGGTGGTTCTCACGAATTGCTCCAACAATTACGGCCCTTGGCAGTTCCCCGAGAAGTTGATCCCGGTGGTGATCCTTAAGGCGGTGGCCGGCGAGCCGATACCGCTTTACGGCGATGGGGCCAACGTGCGCGATTGGCTCTTCGTGGAAGACCACGTCGAGGCCCTGCTCCTGGCGGCCACCCGGGGGACTTTGGGGGAGAGCTATTGCGTGGGGGGCCATGGAGAAAGGTCCAACAAACAGGTGGTGGAGGCGATCTGCGTCCTGCTCGATCAGCGGCTGCCGGCCGGAGCCCCCCATGCCCGGCTGATCACGCCCGTGGCCGATCGGCCTGGCCACGACCGGCGCTATGCGATTGATCCCACCAAGATCAGCACCGAGCTGGGCTGGCAGCCGCGCCACAATTTTGAGCAGGGTTTGGCGGCCACCGTCGACTGGTATCTGGACCATCTGCCCTGGTGCCAGACGGTGTGCGCGCGTGCCGGCTACCAGGGCGAGCGGATTGGCGTAGCAGCGATTTGACCGAGGGCACCCCCGTGGTGCAAGCTCAATGAGTCGGCAGAGAACGTCAGTTCAGGCCGGCATGCGGATGTAGCTCAGTGGTAGAGCATCTCCTTGCCAAGGAGAGGGTCGAGAGTTCGAATCTCTTCATCCGCTTGATTCAATTCCCTCCTGTCTCAAGGGCGATCAATTCATTGCTTTTAAGCAGCATCAGTTGCTGGTTGCCCATGGGTTTAAAGCCCAATTGGCTGTAAAAGCCCACGCTGTTGGTGGTCATCAGATAGGTGCGCTCCACATGTTTTAGGGCTGGGGCCTGCAGCAGGGTTTCCACGATGCGGCGTCCAAGCCCTTGGCCCTGGTGGTTGCTATCCACCACCACATCCCAGAGCACGGCCCGATAGAGGCCGTCGCTGGTGGCCCGGCCGAAGCCAATCAAGGCCCCACCCTGCCAACTGCTGACGATGGCTTGGCTGCCCTGAAGCATTTGCCTGAGGGCTTTGCGGCTCCGGCCCTGGGCCCAAAAGCTGTGCCCATCAAGCAACTGCTGCAGCTGGTGCAGGCCCCTTGGTTGTAGCTGTAGCCGCCAGGCCCCTGGCCCATGGCAGATCACCGAGATGGCTTCAGCGTTGGCCATGGCATCCCCGATCAAGGCCCACACCCTGCAGCGTCATTATTCTGCCCGGCCGGAAACCGGCTTCAGTAGGCTGGTGATACAGGTTTGGTAGGCCGTTTTCCCATGCTCAAGCTGCTGCTGGGTGATCCCAATGCCCGCAAGCTGAAGCGCTACCAGCCCCTGGTCTCCGACATCAACCTGCTGGAGGAGGAGATCGCTCCCCTCAGCGATGACGAGCTGCGCGGGCT
>CAMDSS010000009.1 GCA_945907085.1 Cyanobium sp. NIES-981
TGGTGATCAGGTGATAGCCGCCGGGGAGCGGGGCACCGATCGCATCGGCTTGAAAGAAGTGGGCCTCCAGGCCCTCCACCCGGGCCGCTGCGGTGGCGAGGGCGACGGCTTCATCGCTGATGTCACAGCCGTGCACCTCCAGATCGATCCCCTCCCGCCGGCCCAGGCGAGCGATGGCCCGCACGGTGTCGCCCCCACCGCATGCCACATCCAGGATGCGCAACCGCCGCGAGGGGTTTTGGCTCGTCAGGCGACGGATGGCGGGAAAGAAGCAGCTGGCACTGCGGGTCAACGCGTTGATCCGAGCGAGGCCAAGCAGGGCCGCCTGGTGGGCCTGGGGATCAAGGCCGGGCTGGTCCATCACCTCGGGCCTCAGCTGCCGCTGGCCCAGCTGACGCCACAAAACTGGCAATGGCACCGCCAAGGCCGTCTGGAGATTGAAGGGCGTGGGCTCCAAACAGCTCCCTTGGTTTTCCGGTATTCACCCAAGCCTAGGAACGCTGGACCCCTGGTGATTTCTAGGCTGGGGCCATGGCCAACCCCCCACTCACGCTCCTTTTTGATGGAGCCTGCCCCCTTTGCCGAAGAGAAGTTGAGGCCCTGCGCGGCCGGGATCAGGGCAAGGGCCGGATTTGTTTTGTCGACATCGATGCGCCGGACTACAACCCCGCCGCCCATCAAGGGATCAGCTACCGGGAGGCCATGGGCCGAATCCATGCCATCGGAGCTGATGGCCAGGTCATCGTGGACGTGGCTGCCTTCCGGGAGGCCTACAAGCTGGTGGGGCTGGGTTGGCTGTACGCCCCCACCACCTGGCCCCTGCTCAAGCCGCTGGTTGATGGGATCTATGGCCTTTGGGCCAATTGGCGCCTAAAGCTCACGGGCCGCGCTGACCTTCAGACCCTTTGTGCCCAGAGGGAGGGCCGGTGAAGGGCAGACCCACTGGATCTGGGCTTCGTTAGGTGAGGTAGGGATCGAGGAAGCTCAAGGGCCGGGCCATGGTTGCCGAGAAACCCAGGATGCCCCGGTCCTTGTAGCTGTAGAGCAGACCATCGTCTTCATCCAAAAGAAAGGTGCCGCCCCGCTGGGTGAGGTGGTTGTCGGAGGGAACGTAGGTGCGCCAATGGGCCATCACTTCGGCCATGTTGCGCAGCCGCAGGGTGGCCAATTCGAAGGGCCTTTGGAAGCCTTTACCACCAGCAAGCGCGAAGAACGACCCTTGGATCGGCGGCAAGGGGCCAGCCTGAACGATTTCATCGTCGGCAATCCGCTGGGGCGCTTGGCGATCCCCCGTGTACCCCCGCAGGACTTCGGCGAGGGTTCCTGGGGAACCAACCCCGGCACACATCAACAGCAGGTTGGGCCATGGCCCGCCCATCACGGTTAGCCCCGCATAGAGCCCCAGGGCTTTATGCAGTTCTGGTTCAGCTGTCACCACGAGACGATCGAGGGGAAGGCCCGTAAACGCACAGAAGCGCTGGCGACCAGCCTCATCGCCAAGGGCAATGGCCAAGAAGGAGATTCCAGCCGACGCCAGTCGCGGCAGCACGGGCACCAGGGCTTGGGCGTATTCAAGGCTGTCGAAATCCCCGAGTTGGGACAACACCACCACGAGCCGGCGCTGGCCCCGGCCCATGCCGGCCACCCCTTCCAGGTAGCGAAGCAGCCCTTCCGGTGCCTGCGACAAACCCGAGTTTTCGGCTTGATTGCTGATTCCGGCTTGATTGCTGATCATGAAATCGCTGGAGTATTAGGCAACAAAACGTCGGTAGATCCAACGGACAAAACCACCGACCACAGGAACGGGTTCAAAGGTGGGTCCCACAAAATCGAAGTAATCTCTGTGGTCCCCAATCCGCCCATCGGCTCCAAGGTGAAGTCGTGTCACACCTGGGTAGATGAATTCAATGCCCTTGATTTTGAGACCCATGCGCCATTCCACAAAGGCCTGGCTGCCATTGATCACAACAGCTCCAGCCTCTAGAAAGACATCATCACAACCGTCGACCAAATCCTGCTGGGCCTTGATGAAGGCAGCGATGCCAGCCCTTTTTTGGGTCGGATCTTCAAACTGAACATCAGCGGCATAGACATCACGCCACTGTTGCTCGTCAGGTGCATCAACGCCGTAGGGCTTGGTAAAGAGTTGACGCAGTTTCAACGCGTCCAATGGCAAATCAATCCGGTCGGCCATGGAGTCTGAATGGAAGGGTTTTTCAACAAGCTGAACTGAAAAGATGGCGGAACCGCGATCTTCATGGGCAAAAAATTACCCCCCAACATTCGTCCATGGAATGGTGGGGGGGTGGATTGGCTGGGAGGCTTCAGCGCGCCCGACCGAGGTCGGTGGGCCGGGTAAGCACGTAACCAACCATGGCGGTCAGCAGAACGCCGACCACAATCAAACCGGTAACAGCAGCGGAATAGTCAGTTGCCATGGAATCAGCCGAGGCCGATTTGGCCGAGGATGCTCTGACCGGTGAGCAGCTCGGTGCCGAGGCCGATCACAAAGCCGAGCATGGCCAGACGGCCATTCCAGGTTTCGGCAAAAGCAACGAATCCGTACTTGGGTGTGGAGTCGGCCATGGGGATTGCGGTTTGTAAAAACAAATCGTAACGCAACGTTACGTTTTTGGAGCGGTTTGCGAGCCGTTGGCCGTGATCGGCTCAATTGGGCTCAGCGGGCGCCGTTGAGGGCCTCCACGGGGATCGCCACTGGGATCAGGCTGCCTGAGCTGGAGGCCATGCTGGCTTCAGGGGATGGGTTGCTTGCGCCGATGCCAGCGATCAACTCGGAGCCCATGGCAGCGTCAAAGGAGAAACGACCAGCACCGTTCAACAACAGTGCCAGGCTGCCTCCCAGATAGAGCACCACCAGCTCCAAAACGTAGATGTTCAGCCCGGCCGTGAGGATGTGCTGGTAAGCCGCCGTCGTCATGGTGGCTGTCAGGGCTAGGGCACCAAGGGGGGTGAGGAAGCCAAGAATCACCAGCCAGCTGCCGATCAGTTCGGAGAAGCCGGCCGCATAGGCAAAGAAGAGGGGGAAGGGCAGATGCAGGGACGCCACATAGTTGTTGGCGAACTGCTGGGGATCGGCGAGCTTCTCCTGGCCGTGGTGAATCATCATCACGCCGATGCTCAAGCGCAACAGCAGCAAGCCAATCGATCCAAGCAGGCCTGGCTTCTGCACATAGGCCAAGGCTGCTGGCTTAAGTGGCTCTAAGCGAGCAAGCAAAAAGCCAGCTGGTGACGCCAGGCTCTGGGTGGCCAGCCAGAGGGCAAAGCAGCCCCCGGCAAAACCACCAATGAGCTCCAAGAGCAAGGTTGTGGACATGGCCGAAAAGCATTTATGAGATCCTGGCAGGCTGGATTAAGAAACGTGAAGCACTGGGCGGATGCCCCTGGGCCAAGCCGGGTGAAACGCTTTCGGCTATTGCTGCGAAACGCAGCGCTGGAGGAGGTTTGGACAGTTGCCGAGAGTGTTACGAGCGCGTAACAAAGCCCATGGCGCCGAGGGCGGTTTTGGTCCAGGCCTCGGCACACCCGCAGTCCAGAGGCTTAGGGGCTCATGGATCAGCAGGAAGAATTCCACCGATCCTTCTGGCCCCATCGTTAGGGATGCACCATGTGCGGACTTAACCCAATTCAGGGCTGTCCGTATCCGACTCCCCTGCTAAAAGATTCTGCTGTGCTTCGCGGGCAATAGCCTCGTACTTGTCCCGAAAGTAGTCCTGCTGCTGCTCTGTTAATTCTTCCAGATCGAGCAGTGCATTGTGCGCACCCTTTGTCGCCCTTATCAGCTCATCTAGCTTAATCTGCACTGCCTCTGCATCCCTATTCTGGGTATGCTGGATCAAGAAGACCATCAAAAAAGTCACAATCGTCGTGGCTGTATTGATGACAAGTTGCCAGGTGTCACTATAATGAAATAGGGGTCCAGTTGTGATCCATAGAAGAATCACAATGCAAGCAATGGTGAACGCAATCGAGCGACCAGCGCCCCGTGCTGCCGTTCTGGAGAACTGATCGTACCAACTGATGGACTTCATCTCATAGAGTCTGACTCAGGCCATCTGGGCCGCGCCTACCTGACTGTGTTTCTGCATCAGGACTGGGGCGGCATGCTACCCATTCCAGCCGTTTGCAAGGTAGGTCACATACCCATTAACCAATAATTTCTTACTCTGAGAATTCGCTCAGGCCTAGAGGATATTGAATCTACATCTGTTCAGCAGGACTTGAATTCAACTGCTGACTTGACCCACGAAACCTAGAACTCTTTCTTGCTTTCGAGTTTACATTTGATTGGTTAACTCGCAGCCAGCAGCCAATGTTCAGCCATTGCGCAGAGCGCCGAGGGGAGTAACAAGAATTTTATCAACGCGATTGCCATCCATATCCATCACCTCAAAGCGATAGCCATGCCAGTCGAAATAGTCGGAAGCAGTGGGGATTCGCTTGAGGGAATGAATTACGAAACCAGCCAACGTGTGAAAAACATTCTGATCGATGGAGCCTATCAGTTTAGTGCCGATGCGGGCGTCAAATTCATTGACATCGAGGCTGCCATTCACAAGCCAGCTGCCATCTTGCCTGATCACAAAGGATGGTTCATCCTCATCTTCTAGGGCAGGGAGGTCACCAACGATGCCCTCCATTAGGTCGTTCAAGGTAACGAGGCCCTCAACACCACCGAACTCATCGGTCACCAGGGCAATGTGGATGCCCGTGCGCTTGAACTCTTCCAGAACGTTGAGTGAGAGGGTCGACTCAGCGACATGCAGCGGTGCCTGGCAAAGGGCAGATAGATCAATGGGCTCGCTGCCCATATGAGCTGTAAGCAGGCTGCGTACCCGCACAATGCCAATGCAGTTGTCGAGGCTGCCTCGAGCCACCGGGAAACGGGAATGGTTGGATTCCCTTACCTCGGCAAGATTCTCTTCGAGGGAGTCCTCTAGATCCAGCCAGCAGATATCGGTCCGGGGAGTCATCATCGTCCTGATGGCGCGATCACCGAGCCGCAACACCCGTTGGACCATGTCGTGCTCACTTTCCTCAAACACCCCGGAATCGGCGCCTTGACGGATCAGGGCCTTGATTTCCTCTTCCGTAATCTCAGGCTCGGTGGAAACCTCCACGTTCAGGAACCTCAGTAGGGCATCGGTGGAAGCTCCAAGAAGGTGAACTGCCGGTGAGCTCAACCTCGACAGCGCTCGCATCGCGGGAGCGATGCGGCAAGCGATCTGCTCCGGATTGGCCAGAGCTAGGCGTTTGGGCACCAGCTCGCCAATCACCAAGGAGAGATAGGTGATCAGGACGACCACCACGGTGACGCTCAAACCTTCGCTGTAGGGCTGCAATGCCTTGA
This sequence comes from Cyanobium sp. NIES-981, assembly GCA_945907085.1. GTDB lineage: Bacteria > Cyanobacteriota > Cyanobacteriia > PCC-6307 > Cyanobiaceae > Cyanobium_A. Next base: position 5,369 of record CAMDSS010000009.1, read on the forward strand.
AGCCATCGAGGACGGGCTTGAGGTGCTTTGCCACCGTGGCCCCGCCGACGGCACCGCTAAGAATGCCAATCAGGGTGATGCCAATCTGGACAGTCGACAGGAAATCATTCGGAGACTCCGCCAGCCTCAGGGCCACCCGAGCCGGCCTACTCCCCTTATCAACCAGTTGCTGCAGCCGGACTTTTCGGGCTGCGACGACGGCGATCTCAGAGCCGGAGAAGATCCCATTGCAGATAATCAGCAACAGGATGAAGAGAATCTCAAGCGCCAAGCAGAGTCGACTACAACAACGTAAGAAACCAATCTAACCCTTGTATCAAGGCGTCGCTTGAGCAGCTGCCGCAAGGGGTGTCAACCCAGTTGGATGTTAAAGAGACGGTTCCATATACCAGAGCACGGGTACAAGGTGCCGATTCCTAAGCTCTGTGAGGAAATCTTGATGCAGATTTCCTTCCAATTGGCCCTGAGCAGCTTCATTGACCCCCCAAGTTTCCCTGCAGCCCCGGGCCTCCGCGCAACTCCCAACGCCAGCTCCCACCTATCCCAGCAAAGCCGAACTGCTGGCCTGCCTGCCATTTGAGCTCAACCAGATCAACCCCTCTAAGGCCTGGGGAAGTCTGGCCATGTCCTTGGGCCTATCTGTTTTGGCCTACGGACTTGGAACCCTGATCCCCCTCCAACTCAGCGCTGCACCCCTCTGGCTGTTTTACGCCGTTGTTACGGGAACAGTGGCGGGAGGTTGCTGGGTCATTGCCCACGAATGCGGGCACCGGGCCTTCCATCCCAACCCCCGGGTTGAGGCCGGGGTGGGATTTGTGTTGCACAGCTTGTTGCTTGTGCCCTATTTCAGCTGGCAGCGCAGCCATGCGGTGCACCACGCCAACTGCAACCACCTCGAGGCTGGTGAAACCCATGTTCCACCTCGCTCCGATTCCAGCTCGGGACGCTTTGTGGTCGCAGTCAGACAGCACCTTGGCAACAGTCTTTACGGCGTGGTCTCGCTGTTTACCCACCTGGTACTGGGTTGGCCGCTCTATCTAATGTTTGGTGTTGCCGGTGGCGAAGATTACGGACTTACGTCCCATTTTTCTACAGCTGCACCCTTCCGAAAGGGTCGGCGGCGCCTGTTTCTCGACTCTTTCCGTCACCTGATGGTCGTCTCAAACCTCGGCCTGCTGGTGATGGTGGCTGCCCTTGTACTGGCTTCCATGCAATTCTCCCCGGCCAGGGTGCTGTTGGTGTACGGCCTCCCCTATCTGGTAATCAATGCCTGGTTGGTTGGCTATACCTGGTTGCAACACACCGACACCGACATTCCCCATTTCTCGACCAGCGATTGGAATTGGGCAAAAGGTGCTTTGCAGACGGTCGACCGTCCCTACGGCCCCCTTCTGAACCTGCTGCACCACGGCATCGGTTCAACCCATGTGTGTCACCACGTCAACCCGAAAATTCCCCATTACAACGCCTGGCATGCCAGCGCCTTGCTTAAACAGCGTTTTCCCGAGTTGGTTCGCTACGACTCCACCCCTATCCATCAAGCCCTATGGCGTATAGCAACGCGCTGCAACGTCGTGAGTCAAAGTGGAGGGCTTGGTGGCTACTTCTATCAGTCGAAAGAATCGAGCTAAACAATCTTTAGGTAGGTTTTCTCTTGATCATTGGCAGAAGTCATAACTACCAATTTGACGGAACTGAGGTCCCACTCTTTCCTTACCTTTTAGGATTCCGAGGAGCGGTCATGGGCCAACCGCTTCGCGGAGATGAACTCCATTCCAAAGTTACATTGGTTCCCATAGTTGCATTGCTGTCTCTCAGGACCCCTCAATCAATATGAAGGCCCACCTCGCTAGTGGCTGGTCTTTGGGATGTGGGGCTTGACGCATGCATCTGACTGATCGCTAAGGCATTGGAATTTCGACTTACATTCACCCCAATCGACGCTTCTTACGCACGGGCTCATTCAACTCGCTTGACGACCAATTTTGCAAATCTTACCAAGGAATAGCGGGGCCGTAGCGAACAGATTAATTCCACAATACCCAGTATTAACAAGCATTTTCGCCTGGTATTGGGTAAGCCCGAGGAAGCCAAGCACTATCAACTAGCCGTTGATATTTTTCAATCAGTATCCGCGCGAAGGCTGAACCTGGCGCTGGCTTGGTTACTTAGAAGCGATCGGTGTGGTGATGGACCACGCGCCAATGGCCAGCCTCCTTGCGGAAGATCGTGGTGGCGCCAATATCCACAGTGATCGATCCACCAGCCTTGGTCATGCAACTGGTTCGTACGACGCAAACCATCAAGCCCATCTCAGGGCTTTCGACGAATCGACGGTCGTCAGCCCGCAGGGTGCCCTCAAATCCCATGGCAGCTTCCTTGGCAAACTGCTCCATCACCGCCGCCCGACCGATGCAGATGGCACCAGTGGGGCCCAGCTGGCTGATGTCGTCGGCTTCTGACCAGATCGCTTCAAAACCTGAGAGATCTCCCGCCAGCATCAGGTTGGCCGCTGCGTAGAAAGCGTCAGCCGCGTCAGTGGGCGTGGTGGGCATTTCTCGCCCAAAGCAAAACAGATGCTTGGGAACGCCCAAAAGAGACTCCGGCGCCGATGCGTTCGACGACTAAAACGATTCAGCCTAGGGCCTAGGGCGGAGGTGGCGTAAGCCAAGGAGTGCCGCTGGTAACGATTGGCATAACCTTTTCATTACAAAGCAGCTCTCTACCACCGTTACGGTTGGATTAATTCTTGGTGAATTAATGGAAGCGACGGTTCGAGAATTGCCCGACATGGTCGACAGGAAAGTACTGGAAGTCAGCAACAATAAGTTTCACAGCCTTTATGAAGAACCACTTGCCAGCGCGCAACGTAAGCGATGGCTGAATTCAATCGACTTCAATCCAGTGGGTCCGTTCTGCGCACTAGCCTGTGGGTAAGTCCGAACCGCCTTACAACGCCAGTTTCAGCGGGTGGGCGGTGGCTGAGGTGCTCGCCATGGCTGATCAGCCCCTCGTGCAATTGGCAGGTGATGCACACCTGTTGGCTCTGGCTGGATAGCAGGACCTCTTCATCGAGGTAGGGTCTAGGATTGATAGGGATCTCGCCCGTGGCGGGATCATTGCTCAAGGCACGGGGTGGAACGCGGGACGAGGACATAGCCGACACCTTGCGGAAGTACGGCTGTACCAGCAAGAATGGTTAAATTTGGCGAGGGGAGCAGGGCTCAGCAGTCACAGCCCCTTGGGTTTTTATTCCTCCGGCAACTACTGCGTCAGCAGTCCCAGTAACGAGCGAGAGGCAATGCAAAAAACCGTCAAGGGGTGTCCGCTGGGCTGGACCAGCTCCGGGAGTTACTGCGTCAAGAGCCGCTGATTGCCATGGGTTTCCGTTTCCGCCGCTCCGACCGCCTGGGCCCACGTCGTTTCAATTTTGACTAAGGTGGGTTGTGTTCAATTTCCAGCGGGCTTGGAAAGAACAGTGTCAGCGGTTGAAACGAAAGGTCCAGGGATGACGACAATCCTCCCTAAGACGATCTGCAGATTGATCATTTTCACCACCTTAAAGAGTGTGAAAATTGGAGCCAGGCATTATTAAGCTTTCATGTAAGCACGCTGCCTGACAACGCCTAGACTTCATCCAGTAAATACGAAGTGAAAAAGAGTTGGATAAAGAGTGGCATTAAGCGCCAAATCCCTTAAATCATTACTACTGCTGCCTAGCACTTTTATCTTTAATGAGCCAAATTCCCGCCCTACCGCTTTGGTTTATCTGGGCATTTTTATCAGCAATTTTTGCAAGTGCGTCTGCGGTGTTTGGCAAGGTTGGACTTGAGGATATAGACGCAGATTTAGCTACTCTAATCCGCACCGTTGTCGTATCTATTTTTCTTCCATTACTTATTATAGCTACTGGAAAATTAAGCAGCCCATTTGCGTTGTCCCAGCAAACTTGGGTGTTTATTGTAATTTCGGGCCTGGCTAGCGGCCTATCATCGTTTTGCTTTTTTAGAGCCCTTAAGCAAGGGGATGCTTCATTAGTAGTGCCCGTTGACAGACTAAGCTTATTAATGGTAGCTGTAATAGGCTTTGCTTTTCTTGGTGAGCGCCCATCAGTGATTGGCTGGGCAGGCTTGCTGTTTGTAGCTGGGGGTGGAATACTATTATCGATTTCATAGCTACAAACCAAAACTGGTGATTCAAGATCTATAAGACAAGCTTGGGTGCAAAGAAAAGTGATAAATCAGCCAAGTTACTGCGCGGCATTCAGCATTCGTAGCTTTTTCATAATGCATAACATGCTCACGCCAGAAATCTAAAATGGCAAGATCCTAAGCGTGCTTAATATTAAATTTCTTGCACCAACCGCCCAACAGTAATTCTCTGCAAAAAAGATTTTAAAGTCTTAATCTGCACATTCTTCTATATTTACCTGTACTTGCCCGTAGACGCGACCCCATACATCACCTTTTACATCGCCCCAAATACTGCCTTCTACGTCACCATTGACGTCGCCTAAGACATGACGTCCAACATTCGCACCGACGTCACATCCGATATATCCGTCAACACTACCCTTGACATCTCCATGAATATCGCCTTGGACACTGCCTTGTATATCTCCCTTGACGTCGCCCCACACATTTGCGTTGACCTGCAGAATCCGTAGCCTCCCATCAACTAGTCCAAAGGTGACAAGCTTATTAATTTCTTCGATTTCAGACATTGCCCTTACTAATGAAATTAATATTCTATACTAACCCTTGCCAGCCAGCGCGCACATGGCCCGGCACAGGGCATTTCGTAAGACGAAGCGTTACACGAGGCCTCTGGATGAATTTGCAAGCTCGGATTGGGGCAATGCCTTCCATGGGCTGGGCGTAATGATTAATTCAATAAAAATGAGTGGCAACCTGGAGCCATTTTTGTGATTGTCACCCCCGATAGCTACCCCCCTCTAGCGATTGATCTGAATCCGCCACCCGTTGCCTGAGCCATCTGCCTGCCGGCGGGAAGCCTGTTCAGCGGATCTGCGGCAGGGCAAGGGAGACCCCACCTTCAGAAGGGTCACGCAGACACAAATTCCCAGGATGGACAGGTCCGCACATGAGTCCACTGCTGCAGAACGAACTGCATCGAAAACAATCCCTAGGAAGGTTCTTCGATGAAACAACGGCTCACAAATGGAGATGTCATCGCCCGTAGCAGGCTGCTGTAGCTGACCTGGAAGCGCTGTTCATCACCCACCGCAAGCCCCGACTCCGCCCCGCTCACCACCAAATGGTCGCTAGATGCGCCCTCGATGGTGATCCCAGGGGAACTAAGACCGGCTGGATCGGCATCCTGTTCTCCCAGGGCAAGTAGCGCTCGCATGGCCATGGGCTGCTCTGGTTCCTTTTGGGGAGCGGCTGGCCCCTTGGCAAAACTGGTGCAGTGGCGCGTTCCCCATGCATGGGTTGGCTTGTGCTTTGACTCGATCACCTCTGCCACCAGGGTGATGGCATCGGTATAGAGGCCTGGTATCGCCGTGCGGGTGAGCGGCTCTCGGCCTAGCAGTAGGGCCTCGCCGAGGCGCAGGTGGTTGATTCGCTCCGGATCACCGCCCTCTGCAAGCCAGGGAAGATTGGCCGAATTGCCTCCGGAGCACCACTCGAGGCTGATGCAAAAACGCCCTTCTATGGCTTCGATCAAATGCGAAAGCTCGCCCATGTTCGATTGGTCGGGGGCCACGCCGTTCTGACAGCCCAGATTGGTGCCAATCCCTACCAGTAACAGGCTTGGCAGGGAAAGGGTCAGCAACACCATCGCCTCGAGATCTGCCGCGAGAATGCCTTCGCGCAGATCCCCTAACTCCACCATGAGCAGTACCCCGTGGCGCACCCCCTGGCCATGGGCTGCTGCCGCCAGGGCCCTAAGCACCACCGCCTCGCTGTTGCAGCTGATCGCCGCATGGGCCACCACCCGATCCACCTGGCTGAGCATTGGTGAACGAATCAGGAGCAGGGGCACGCCGAGCTCACAACGGCTAAGCGATTCGATCGATTCGATTCGCGATTCACCGATCGAATGCACCCCTGCTTCCACCCAGGTGCGCGCAATTTCCGGCAGTCCCAGGGTTGCCTTGCTGACCCCGGTCACCTTGATTCCCTGGCGGGCAAGCCGGTTGACCATGGTGGTGGCGTTGTGCTGCAGGTGCTCGAGATGAATCTCCAGCCGCGGTGCGCTCAAAGCTGCCCGTCAGTTGAAACGCACAACTCCGGGAAAGCCCGCAGCACCATGGCCACGAGGGCAGAGGCAGGACGGCTCACCGCATCGGTGACAGGAATGGCGAGCTCGGCTGCATAAAGGGCGATGGCAGCACTCACCTCTGCGTCATTCATACCCTCATGGTTCAGGGTTAGGCCGATGACCCGCGTTGGAGCGAAGGATTCGATCAGGCGAATTTCACTCGCGGGAGTGGGCATCGGCATAAACGGAAAGTCGCTGAGCTGCCGACGCGCAGGCGCGTGCTGCAACACCACCGCTTGAGGCTGGCTGCCCCGCAGGATGAAGCTGGAAGAGAGGTAGGCGGGATGGCTGAGGGCGCCTTGGCCCTCAATCACGATCACCGCGGGTTGTTCCGTGCAGTAAGCCTCGACCACAGCGGCCTCTACCTCGCCTGAGCAAAACTGCGAGGGAATGGCATCAAGGGGAATGCCATAGCGGCCCCCTTGAATCAGACCTGTTTGCCCGGTGCTCACCAAAACAGCGTGGATGCCGCTGGCGTTGAGGGCTTGAACCAGAAGCGTCGCAGTAGTGCGTTTACCGATGGCGCCATCGGTGCCAAGCAAGGCGATTCGAATGCAGCGTGCTTTGGCGATCGAGCCATTGAACAGACGAAGATCCTTCAAAGCGGGTGGACGACGCACGTCCCGAATTGAGACGTGATGACGTACGGCTGCCTGGGCAAATTCGGGGTCGTCGTTAAGGAATTCGCGCATGCCGCTGACCAGATTCAGGCCAGCTGCCATGGCCAGCATCAGAACCCGGCGATCGTCTTTGCCATAAAGGCCATCGGCAGGTGCCATGCCATAGATGAAGGTGGTAGCGCGGGAGCCTGGTAGGGCAAGGGCTTGGCCTAGATCGGCCACGATGGGAATGCCGTTGCTAACCCCATCCAAAAGCAGGCCTGCATCAATTCCAGCCGATTGGCTATCAATAATTGCTCTAATTTCGAAGGCTTCACAGAAGCGCACGAGGCCATGGGCGGTTTTGCCATCGAGCCCGGCGAAGTTGCCCTCGCAGTAGACGACAGCAGCCGTCTGCACCGCAGCTTGATGCGGTGCAGACGGAATGGTCAGGTCATTGACCTGTTTTAAAAATGTCAAATAAGCCAGGACCCATCAATTACCCAGACTTGAAACAAGTCTGGGGTAGAGATTCCAGGGCTCAGAAGTGGCCGCTGGAGGGCGAGGATCCTTACATCTTAGGGGGTTAGCCAGTCTTTTGGTCATCTGGTTTTGGCAATTGCCCTGCGCCAGGACCTGGCAGCTGCCCTTGGGCTCAGCCCCTTGTGACCCTGGAGGTGCCGCTGTAGGGGACGAATCCCCGGCAAATACAACTGCGTGCTCCTGCTGAGGCACCACCGGACTTCGATCCAAGTGAACTGCCCCACCCCACCGGATCCGATCAGTTTGAGGATGAGTGTTTTGTCCGTTAGGCGTTACCGGCTTGTGGTTGAGCTGTCGTTTTCATAAACTTTCAATCAATTAAGCCGAGCATTGATGCAGATTTTCAGCCAGTGGCCCGAGCGCCAAGCTCGGCTTTTTCGGTGGGTGTTGTTGATCGGTTAGCTCTTGCTCATCCTTTCGCTGTTACTGCCGCTCTACCTGCCTGCACACCTAATGCCAGAGTGCCGGGCGGCCAATTTGAATTGTTCGCTACACCATCAACCCGGCAATCGCCTGTTCTGGGGCGTGGTGGTGCCCAGTGGTGTTTTGATGACCGTACTGCTGAGCCATGAGCTTTGGCGGCGCATCTGTCCCTTGGCCTTTGCTTCCCAATTATTTAGAGCCCTTGGTCGCCAGCGCACCCGCCTAGGCAAGGGGGGCAAGCAGGAGGTGGTGAAGGTGGCGACGGATTCCTGGTTGGGCCGCCACCACGTGCAGCTGCAGTGGTCCTTATTGATTGCCGGTCTGTGTTTACGCCTGTTGGTGGTGAACAGCAGCCCCCTTGGTTTGGCTCTGTTTCTTCTGGTGACGCTGGCGTCCGCTATTGCCGTTGGTTGGGCCTATGGCGGCAAGGCGTGGTGCCAGTACGTGTGCCCGATGGCACCGGTGCAAACCGTGCTCACCGGTCCGCGCGGTCCCCTTGGCAGCCCCGCCCACCTGGGCACCAATTCAAAAATTACCCAATCGATGTGCCGCAGCCTGGGGGATAGCGGCAAGGAACAGAGCGTTTGTGTGGCATGCCAGGCCCCTTGCTTAGACATTGATTCAGAGAGGTCCTTTTGGCAGAACCTTTCTGGCAAGCGCGGCCTCGAATGGGCCTGGTATTCCTATCCGGGGTTGGTTTGGGCTTTCTTTGAGTTGCTGCAACGAATGGATGACGATGTTTCACCTCAGGCCGACGACCTTAATTATCTGCGTTCGGGGCTTTGGGCCTATGACGCCGGTTTGCCGGGGCGAGCCCTCGATCCATTGTTTCCGCTATTGCCTCTGCCCAGATTGGTGGCGGTGCCTTTGGTCCTAGTCCTGGCCGCCTGGTTATCTGTGGCCCTGTTTCGGTGGCTCGCCAGGTTTAACCAACGCCGTTATATTCGCCAGGGGCGACGGGAGGCGGGCAGCATTGCTACAGCCCACACCCGTTTGATCGCCACCTTTACGGCCGTCAACAGTTTCTTTTGGTATGTGGACCCCAGCCAGGGGGCCTTCGGACCCAATGGGGGCCAGCTGATTCGTTCCCTGGTGCTCACCGTGTCTGCGATCTGGTTGTTTCGCAGCTGGGGTCGAGACCAGGCCACCTACCGCCGCGAGAGCACCAGCGAGAGCTTGCGGCGCCAGCTCAAGGATCTGCCGGAATTAGTGGCGGCGCTTGATGGCCGTTCCCTTGTAGAACTCTCCCCCCAGGAGGTTTTCACCCTAGCCAAAGCGATGCCGGCGGTGGGCCTGCAGCGTTCCCGGGATATCTACCGCAAGGTAGTGGAAGACATGTTGCGCACCGGCCGTCTGGAACGGGCCGCCTCCCTATTGCAACTGCAGGATCTACGCCAAACCCTGCAACTGGAAGCCCAGGACCACCACGAAGCGATGCGTTGGCTAGCCCAGGAACAGCCGGGTCTATTACAGCTCGATGCCAGGGAACGCCAGGTGGAGGACCTGCGCAAGGAGGCAGTGGCAGAGGCAATCGAAGACCTGCTTTCTACCGCAGGCATTGATGTGATTGTTCTCAGCAATCTTCAGCCAGCCCTGGCGGAACGATTGGATCAGTTGCGTTCCAGCTGTGGCCTCACCGAGGAGGCTTGGGCGGAAACGCTTGCAAGCTTTGGGCCGAAGGGGGGCCTCGAACGCCAACGGCTCAACCGTTTGCTGCTGGACTGGCAAAACCAGGCAGCACTGTTAACACTGCTAAAGCAAGAGGCCAGCAGGGATGCACTCCTACGGCCGTTGCTGCTGGCCATGGAGCTGCGGGTGCAAGGGCTAGCCCAATTGCTTGCCCCCAGGTTGGCGGCGGCGGCGCTGCCGCCCCTACCTCCACAAATGGCTGCGGAGGGCAGTCTTGAAGCGGCCTTTGATTTGCTTTGGGAAGACCCCGATCCAGATACGGCTGGCTGGGTGCTGATGTTGGAGCGGCAGCGCTACCCCGAGCGGCTGCCCCGTCGCCTGCAGCATCTCCGCCAGGGCCTAGCAAGTTCGCCCTTCTTGGACATCCAGCTCCGGGGGGAAGCCCATCCCGATGCCAATGAGTTTCCCTACCTGGCGGCCTCTCCCTTGTTTGCCGATCTACCCCCGGCGGGCTTGGTTTGGGTGGCTAGCCAGGGGGAGATCCACCAATGGCAGCCAGGGGAAGTGGTGGTGGAAGAAGGGGCGATTAGTGATGCCTTAGGGGTCGTGTTGGCCGGATCTGGCCGGGTAAGCCCTCAGGCTGGGTCCTTGGTGATCATGGGGCCGGGGGAAACAATTGGTGAGATGGGAGTGATCACCGGCGCCCCCCGCAACAGAACAGTAAAAGCTGGTCCTGAGGGGTTGCGGGCCTTTCAGGTACCCCGCGAATCCTTTGAGGAACTTCTGCATCGCTCCCGTTATTTTTCGCGGGGTCTACTGCGGCAGTTAGCCGAACGGCTCACTGCATCGAGAAGTTAAACAGGCGGAGCGTCCGTTTCATTAGCTCTTTTTGGTAGGCGACGGACCAGATGGGAGATTGCGTTATCAGTTCAATTCATATTGGACTGGTCCTGGTCGGGGTGTTGACGCACCGCAGGGCCAATCAAAAGTCACGGCATTTGCATCGCCAGTAGCATAAGTACTGCATCAGCTGACCAAGAGGTGCACCCCAACGGTGACAACCCCAAGAATCTCCGGGTCTAAACCCTGGCCGAACTAGATCGGGGTTGTGACGCCATCAGTCGCCACCAGCGACACTCTGGGCGGGCGCCCATGAACCCTGCTCACAATCAGCTCCCCTTCATGCAGAGCGACCACGCAACGGCCTGTGCTGGGGAGCGCGTGTTCGTTGGTCTCTGTACTCCCTTCCCAACAACCCGAAGGCCGACATGATCAGACCACAGCTATCTACACAAAGTTACGGATAGTCCCGCCGAGTCGAAGGCTTCAGCCGCGCTGATCATCAGCCGGGTCGACGACATTAATGACCCACGGCCCCATGGCGTCCAGTTGCACAATAATATCGGTCTCGGGCATCGCAAAGTGGGGCACGTTCGCAGGGACCGTGCTGAAATCGCCGGGATGCATGCGCGTAAGTTTCGTTTTGTCGAATTTGTCACCTATTCCCATCGCGAAAGTACCTTGGAGTACCGTCACATTTTCAGTGGTCGGGTGCCAGTGTGGCGGAACCATGGCCCCCGCGGCGGTCTTCTGGCGGATCACGAAGGGACCGGGTTTAGTGGGGTCGCCCGCTACGACCGCTATCTGCGTGCCGGGGATGACCGTTTCCCACTTCAAGTCATCCGGGGTGACGATTTGATGCGAATCTGTGCTGCTTGTTGTTTGCATTGTTCTGATTGATAGGAACTCGCTTTTCCAGTGTCGCGGGAGAGCGCCCGACAAGTTCACTGTGAAGCGGCAGTTTCATGCATTTAATGTATTACACGCGGTCCTGAAACACAAATGGCAGGCTCGTTGGCAACCTTCGCACTTGCGGCGGAGCAGTTTCCCCTCGTTCCCGTGCCCCCCGCAGCCAACCCTGCTGCCGCAATTGCTCTCCCCGGGTTGCTCGACGGGCAAGACCACCACCAGATGCTGATGGCGTGGATTAGGGCGGAGGAGTGATCTGGGCACAGCGGCAGCATTCAGTCCAGCATCCGAATCCAGACCCACCACAGCACTGCCACCGGCACCATCGCCAGGGCCAACACAGCGAGGCTCTGAAGCTGCTCTGGGTTCATTGGCTCAGCTGACCCGCATCCTGAGCAGAACCCCCACCAGAGCGGCAGCTAGAAGCCAGTAAAGCCATGTGAGCTTGAACGCAATGGCAACCGCCAATCCAAAGACAAACAGGAGTGCGAAGCGGCCAAGCGTCATGAGAGTCGGGTCTTGCGGATGAAAACGGTGCGCCCCAAAGCATCGGACGATCCAAAGAACCCAGGCAAGCGCTGGGATCTCGCTTGAAGAGGTCGAAGAAGTCTTCCGTACATCTTCCGTACAAGCAGAAGAGCCATTCAGTGAAAAGTCAATCGGGGCGACAGGATTCGAACCTGCGACCTAGTGCTCCCAAAGCACCCGCGCTACCAAGCTGCGCCACGCCCCGCTTTAGGCAACTTAACCCTTTGCCTCCCTCTTGGTGTCGGGGGGACAAAGGGCGGCTAGTCTTGAAACCAACACAGAGAGGGATCTGCGATGTCGTTTGAAGCCCGCTCCAATTTCGAACCCGCCCAAGGCCCCGGCAGCTCCTGCATGAAGTGGGGAGCCGACGGCGAGCTATCGGCCATTGATTTGCAATCCATCCTCCATCGGCTTAGCGCCGTGGATGAGCAAGCCTCCACCCTGATGGACTGCCCGATCGACCGCGGGGCCTAGCCCACAAGGGCGATGCAATCAATTTCGACCCGGGCCCCCTTGGGCAGGGCCGCCACTTCCACGCAGGCCCGAGCCGGGGCCACGCCCGAGCTGAACAGGTCGGCATAGAGGGCATTCACCTTGGCAAAGTCGGCCAAATCAGCAAGAAACACCGTGGTGCGCACCACCTGCTGGGGGCTTGATCCGCCGGCGGCCAAAACAGCCATGAGGTTGCTGAGCACCTGGCGGGTTTCAGCTTCCACATCGCCCCCGCCAACCATGGCTCCCGTTTGGGGATCCAGGGCAATCTGGCCGGAGCAGAAGAGCAGCTCGCCGGCTCTTACCGCTTGGTTATAGGGGCCTACGGGGGCAGGGGCTGACGCGGTGATCACCGCTTCGGCGTGGATGCTGGTCATGCTGCTGGGCCCGGATCCGAAAGGGAAACTCGTTGGGCCATTTAAGCCATCCAGGCCAAGAGGGCCGCTACCACGGTGCCAACAACAGCGGAAACTTGGAAAATGGTGTCGGCCCGATTGATGGTGGCGAGGGCCTGTTCTTTGCCTTTTTTGGGTGTCCGTTGATAAAAGTTAGTACCCCAGACAAACAGCAAAAATGTTCCGATCGAAATGACATAACCACAGGCGTAGATCCAGTCAAGGAAAGTTAAATAGTCCAGAGCAGGAAGCTCAGCTTGGTAGGCCTGTTGCAAAAAGATCAGAGTTAAAAGACCTGTCGATGGTATGGCCAATCGAATATCGCCAAGTTCTCCTTCGAGGGAGGGAGCCAGAATGACAATTCCCACCACAATCATCAGCGGTAAAAAGTATTTGAGAATACTGGGCAAGGGCGTGCTCTTCAGCGTCGCCTGGAGGGCCACCCCCGAATAGGACAAATCTCCATTATTCAGCCCCAAGTTGGTACCAAAGAAATGAACAGTGGGCTTCAAAACTGAGGATGTAATCCTGTAACCATTGATCTCTGCAAACGAACCCACAAGGGCATTTCTGCCCGTATCAGGGGCCAAAATAACATTGCCTTTTTGGATGGCAAGGCTGTCGTCACTAACTTCAAAAATGACGGGCAATTGCACCGATTCAAACGGAAAACGTTTGAGGTTAATGTTGGGGATGTAAAAATTTGCTGAAAATTGAAACTGCTGGTAATAGTTTCCATTAGCTAGTCGAACGGGCTCTTCGCTAGCGCTAGTGATCTGGCTGTCCCAGGTGTCAACCTGGTTGGCCAGAACGATGATTGCTTTAGGTTCAATCTTCTCACTTTCGAGCTTGTTTTGCAAACTCTGGGGCCATTCGAGCCAGTAGTAGCCCTCGGCCACAAAGCGGCGATTTTGCAGAGAAAGGTCGTGGAAATTGTCCACATAGGCGCCCACCCTCACCTCAATCGCGTTGGGCTTACTGAGCAGCTCTTTAATGTTGGCAGGAACAAAGGTGGCCACATCGCGATTCGATCGCGGGCTGGCTGGCAGCGCTCCACTAGGGCTCTGGAGGGCCAGGATCAATCCCACACACAGCGCGCTCAGCAGGAATTTTGAGGCGATGCCGTAGGCCAGTCGCAACCGGCGCCAGATGGGGGTTGTCAAAAACGCCATTGACCTCAATGGGGGTTGCAAGCTGTTGGATGGCCGAGATGAAGGGCCTATCGCCAATGATCTTTGCTCTGGCGCAACTCGGCTAGGGCCCCGGGATTGGGGGCCCTGACAAACAGATTGGTGGCCCTCTCCAAGCCGATGCTGGTGGGGATGGTGGGCAGTCCCTGGTGTCTGCGCTCAAGCACCTCAGCCAGGCGGGCCGCAATGGCCTGGTCTTCGGGCTGTTGCTCCGTTGCCCAGGTCAGGTTGGATGCGGTGTACTCATGGGCACACCACACCTGGGTTTCAGCCGGCAAGGCAGCCAGCACCTGCAAAGACCCATACATCTGCTCGGCCGTGCCCTCAAACAACCGACCGCAGCCGCCGGCAAACAACGTGTCGCCGCAAAACAGGTGGCCGCTTTCAGGAAGCACATAGGCGATGTGGGCCCGGGTATGGCCGGGCACATCCAGCACCTGAACGTCCTCGCCCAGCAGGGAGACATGGTCGCCCCCCCGGACACCCTCGGTCTGCAGGGGGATTCGCAGGCGATCGGCGGCACTGGCGATCACCCGGGCCTGGGGCCAGCGCTCGAGCAGGCCGGGGGTTCCGCCGATGTGATCGCTGTGGTGATGGGTGTGGAGTATGGCCGTGAGCTCCAGGCCCTTGGCCTCCAGGGCGGCAATCACAGGGTCTGCCACCGCCGGATCCACCACCGCCGCTTGCTGGCCGCGCTTGATCACAAACACATAGTTGTCGCTGAGCACTGGGATCAGGCTCACCTTCAAGGCTTCTGGCAGCTCGCCCATCGTTAAAGTCCCACCGGCGGCGTCCCTCCATATTGACCGTCCCACCCAAGGCATGATCACCGTCGCCCTGGCCAAGGGAGCCCTCCTCAAGGACACCGTTCGGCGCTTTGCAGCAGCCGGCCTGGACTTTTCAGCGGTTTTAGAGCCCAGCAACCGCCAATTGATGGTGCCGAGCACCTGCGGCACGGCCCGGGCCCTGTTGGTGCGCAACGCCGATGTGCCGGTGTACGTCGCCTACGGCCAAGCCCAACTGGGGGTGGTGGGCTACGACGTTCTGCAGGAGCACCAATTGCCCGTGGCCCACCTGGTGGATTTGGGCTTCGGAGGCTGCCGCATGAGCGTGGCCGTGAAGGCCTCCAGTGGCTACCGCCGCGCCGCCGACCTGCCTGCCCACTGCCGGATTGCCAGCAAATTCACCCGCTGCGCCGAGGCCTATTTCGAAGCCCTTGATCTGCCTGTTGAACTAATCCACCTGGCTGGATCGGTGGAACTGGGCCCCATCACCGGCATGAGTGAAGCCATCGTGGATCTGGTAGCCACCGGTCGCACCCTGAAGGAGAACGGCCTGGTGGCCATCGAAGACCTGTTCCATTCCACAGCCCGCCTGGTGGGCCACCCCCTGGCCCTGCGCCTGGATGCTGGTCCTCTCCAGACCCTGGTGGACCGGCTCGCCGTGCTTTCAACCGCCCTTCCCCAAGCGGTGGCCTAATGGCAAAACTGGATCGTCAGCGGCTACTGGGCCTCTTGCCCTACCTCGGACGGGACCGCAAACGTCTGGGGGCCACCCTGGTGCTGCTGATCCCGGTGGCAGGGGCAGCCGCCATCCAACCGCTGCTGGTAGGCCAGGCGATCTCGGCCCTGCGCCACGAACCCTTGATGCCCTGGCTCGCGGGAAAGGCGGTGTCTGAACAGCTCCGCACCCTGGTTTTGCTGCTGTTGGCGGCTGTATTGGTGCGCCTGGGCCTGCAGGGATTCCAAACCTTCAATGTGCAGGCCGTTGGGCAGCGGCTGACGGCCCGCATCCGCGACGACCTGTTCTCCCATGCCATGGCCTTGTCGTTGCGGTTCCACGACCGCACGCCGGTGGGCAAGTTGCTCACCCGGCTCACCAGCGACGTGGATGCCCTCGCCGAGGTTTTTGGCAGCGGCGCTGTGGGGGTGCTGGCGGATCTGGTCACCTTGATCGTGATCGCCGTCACGATGATTTCGATCGAGTGGCGCCTGGGCTTGCTGTTGATGCTCAGCCAGATTCCGGTGGTATTCGGAATCCTTTGGCTGCAGAGCCGTTACCGCAAGGCCAACTACCGGGTGCGCGAAGAATTGGGGCAGCTCAATGCCGACCTCCAGGAGAACCTCCAGGGCCTTGAGGTGGTTCAGATGTTCCGCCGGGAAGGGGTCAATAGCGCCCGTTTCTCCCGCACCACCGATTCCTATCGGCAAGCCATCACGGGCACGATCCTCTACGACAGCTCCATCTCCGCCTTCATTGAGTGGGTTGCCCTCACCGCAGTGGCTGTGGTGTTAGGGCTGGGGGGCTCCATGGTGACCGAGGGCTTCATGGGCCTGGGCACCCTCACCACCTTCATCCTCTATTCCCAGCGCCTGTTTGATCCCTTGCGGCAACTAGCCGAGCGTTTCACCCAGATTCAAGGGGGCTTAACGGCCGTCGAGCGGATCGGCGAACTGCTGGAGCAACCGATTGAGATTGCGGAACTGCCGGACAACCAAAAAACGGCCGCCGCGATGCGCAGCGGCAACGAACGCAGCAGTGCCGGGGAGGTGATCTTTGAGAACGTCTCCTTTTCCTACCGGGCCGATGATCCGATCCTGCAGGATCTCTCCTTCCGAATCAATCCAGGCGAACACGTGGCCCTGGTGGGCCCGACGGGGTCCGGCAAAACCACGATCATTCGGCTGCTGTGCCGCCTCTATGAGCCCCAGCAGGGCAGGATCCTGCTCGATGGCATCGACATCCGCCA
>CAMDSS010000010.1 GCA_945907085.1 Cyanobium sp. NIES-981
CTGGAATGCCACCCGCTTCGCCCTGATGAACCTGGGCGGCGAGACCCCCGCCAGCCTGGGTGAACCCGATCCCGAGGCCCTGCAGCTGGCAGACCGCTGGATCCTCTCGCGCCTGGCCCGGGTGAACGCTGAAACCGCCGAGCGCTACGGCTCCTATGGCCTGGGCGAGGCGGCAAAGGGCCTCTATGAGTTCGCCTGGAATGAGGTGTGCGACTGGACGATCGAGTTGCTCAAGCGGCGTCTGAATCCCGGTGAGAACCCGAGCCCTGAAGCCCTGGCCGACCAGCGGGTGGCCCGCCAGGTGCTGGCCAAGGTGCTGGGCGCCCTGCTCGTGATGCTGCATCCGCTGATGCCCCACTTGAGCGAAGAGCTCTGGCACGGCCTCACCACCGAGCCCGACACCACCTTTCTGGCGTTGCAGAGCTGGCCCAGCCTGGATGGGGCGGCCCTCGACGACCAACTGGAGGCTCAGTTCGCCGAGCTGATCGAGGCCATTCGGGTGGTGCGCAACCTGCGGGCCGTGGCCGGTCTCAAGCCGGCCCAACCCGTGCCCGTGCAGTTCGTCACCGGCCGGAACGATCTGGCAGCGCTGCTGCTGCAAGCCACCGCCGACATCACCGCCCTCACCCGGGCTGAAAGCGTCACGGTGCTCTCCACCGCTGAACCTGGCCAGCGCTGCCTGGCCGGCGTGAGCGGCGAGCTCCAGGTGCTCTTGCCCATTGAGGGCTTGGTGGATCTCGAGGCGCTCAAGGGTCGCCTGGGGAAGGATTTGGCGAAGGCGGAGAAAGAGATGGCTGGCCTGTCAGGGCGCTTGGCCAATCCCAACTTCGCCAGCAAAGCGCCCCCGGAGGTGGTGGTGGAATGCCAGGCCAATTTGGCGGAGGCCCAAGCCCAGGCCGCCTTGGCCCGCAAGCGTTTGGCGGATCTGGGCTAGACCCGTACCCTCGGCTCCGCCATCCATGGATCTCCATCCTTCGCTCTGGCTGGAGCAGGTGCTGCCTGCCCTGCGATCACCCCTTGGTATTGCGGCGTTTGTGCCCCTCTATGCCCTCTGGGTCACCCTGTTGTTGCCGGGGGTGTGGGCATCGATGGTGGCCGGGGCCCTCTATGGCACCTGGGGGGGCAGCTTCCTGGTGTTTTTGGGGGCCTGTTTGGGGGCCGAGGCCGCTTTCCTACTGGGTCGCACCTGGCTTCGGGATTGGGCGCGCCGCCGGCTGCTCACCTTCCCCAAGCTCCTGGCCATCGAGAAAGGTGTCAGCCGGGAGGGCCTGAAGCTGGTGTTGCTCACCCGGCTCTCGCCTGCGTTTCCCTTCAGCCTGCTCAACTTCGCCTATGGCCTCAGCGAAGTGAGCCTGCGGGATTACACCCTGGGCCTGGTTGGCATCATCCCGGGCACCATTTTGTTTTGTGGCCTCGGCGCCTTAGCGGGCGACGTGGCTCGCTTTGGCGACGTGCTCTCGGGTCAGGCGGACCCGGCAACCTGGGCCCTGCGGGTGGTGGGCTTGCTCGCCACCGTGGCATCGGTGTGGCTGGTGGGCCGGGCCGCCCAGCGGGCCATCAAGGGCGGGGAGCTGGATTGATCGGGCCTGCGTTAGGAGGTGGGATTGGGATGGCAGGCAGATTTCGCTGCGATCACCAGGACAACGCCGAGCAGCATGAGCAGCCCAAAGCTGACCAGGATGCCGTTTTGATGGCCCACGATGGCCGAGAGATAGCCCACGGCCACCACCGTGACCGCTAGCAAGCTGCCGGAGCCGATCAACCAGCGCCGCCGCTTCGAACTTCCCTCAAGCGGTCGCTTCAGGCTGCTGATGGCTACGAGGGCGTACACCAGCAGGAAGCCCAGCACGGAGAAGCCGCCCAGGGTGCTGTAGGCCTGGCTTGCTGTGATTCCCTGCAGGATCAGAACGCATCCCACCAGAATCAACGGCAATGCCGTGGCTGCCAGGGCCGCCGCCGGGGTGTGGAAGCGCGGGTGAACCGCCCCAAGGGGCTTGGGTAGCACCCCTGATTGGGCGAGGCTGAAGCTCACCCGTCCCAGGGCGGTGAGACTGCCGAGGGTGGTGCCAAACAGACAGAGAAAGGCGCCCCCTTTGATCCAGGTGCCGGCACTGGGTTGACCCAGGCGGTCGGCTAGCAGGCTGATCGGATCGAGGCCGAGGCGTTCGGAGGCAGGCAGCCAGGCCAAGCCCTCACTGAGCACCACGGCCCAGAGCAGAAATAGACCGCCGGCCAGCAGGACGGCCACCCGCATCGCCCGGGGCACCGTTCGCTCCGGATGCTTGGTCTCCTGGCCCAGGTTGGCGGCGCTTTCAAAGCCGATAAAGCTCAGCACCGCAATCATGAGGCCGCCTTGGATTTGGTTTAGGCGGTCGCCGGTTGGGTTGAGGGCCCGGAGGTCCGCCGGGGCACCCCCGTGTTGGAGAACCACCCCACACAGGCCCAGCACGATCAGCACGGAGATGCTTTCGGTGAGCAGCATCGTGGTGGTTGAAAGCCTCACATCCCGGCGAGCCAGGGCCAGGCAGCCCAGGCCCCCCACCAGAAAAGCTGCGAAGGCAGGCACCGGAAGTCCGATCCGGTGGGCGAAGGCATCGAGATAAAACCCGAAGAACATCAGGCAGGCCAGCATCACCGAGCCATAGCCGAGAAACAGGGCCCAGGTCGCCAGGGCTCCGGCCTGGGGTCCGAGTCCGGCGCTGACATAGCCAGCAATTCCATTGGCCTGCCCGGGCTCATGGCGGAACAGCACCAGGGTCTCGCTGACGAGGGCGATGGCGATCAGGGCAAAGGCGTAGGCGATCCAGGTGGCCTGGCCAGCCACGGCGAAGGCCTGGGGAATGTTGATGACCGCCGTGAGGGTGAGGCCGATGGTGGCCACGGCCTGGGCCGTGATGGCCACGGGGCCGAGGTTGTCCACGAGGCGAACTTCGGGGGAGGTCGTCTTTGGCGCTCCGGGAGGCGTTGGGTTAGCTCGCATTTTTCGTCTCCCCAAGCCAAGGGCCTACTGGGCTTGGCTGGGGACTCCCAGGTTGCCGTTGCTATCGATGGAGCCTAATCGTTTGTCGCACAGGATGCTTTGATTTGTATTTGGCAAGCCTTGGGCTTGTATTTGGGGATTCAATTTAACCGCCTTAATCTCATTTTAATTGAACCATAACGACGGATTTCGGTTGCTCGAGGATGTTTAGTCTGATAAACAACTTCGTCAATTCGACCGATGGCAGTAAATAAGGTATTAGCAAGATTCAAATCCATAATTACAGATTCCTCACCCTTGGCCTTGGGCGGTCGATCTTCCGGCCAATCCGTCTTAGATCGGGTTATCGGTGCAACCCAGAGGAGTGGCAATGCCCCCGCGACCCCCCCTGTGGTTGCCGCTCCGCCCGCGGTCGACTACACCATGCGCTCGGCACCGGCCAATCCCGTGCTGGCGAGCCGGGACCTTTCCCCCACGCCCGCTGTTCCATCCGCTGCACCTACAGAGCAGTTCCAGACGGAGATTTCCGCCTACGTGAACGTGGGCGGCAAGTTGTTCATTATCTCGTCGGGCGGTGGCAGCACCCTGCAGGTGACCGACGCCTCCAATCCTTCGGCGCCTGCTGCGCCGCTACGCACTTCCCTTGGCACTTACGACAGCACAGCGGTAGCGGCCTTCGGCAGCCTGGTGGCCGTTTCCCTCACCCCCACCGCCTACGCCACGAGTGCGGGCCTTGGGCTGGTGCGCTTCTACCGGATCGATCAAACAGGCACTCTCACCCTGGTGAGTGATGTGGTGGCGGGTTACCTGCCCGACAGCATTGCTTTCAGTGCGGATGGCAAAAAGCTAGTGATCGCCAATGAGGGTCAGCCGAATGCCACCTATGCGACCGATCGCGACGGCAGCATTGGCATCATTGACATCAATGGCGCAACAGGTAGCGAGACCTTCACCTACACGGACCTCAACTTTGCCGGTGTAACCCTCCCGAGCGGAATCCGCATCTCCGGGCCAAGTGGCACCACCCAGCGAGCTGACATTGAGCCCGAGTACGTCTCGATTCTTGGCAACTATGCCTATGTCACCCTGCAGGAAAACAATGGCGTCGCCAAAGTCAACCTCACCACCAAAACGATCGAGAGTGTCTTTGCTCTTGGCACGGTTGACTACAGCAACTTGCTGGTGGATCTGTCTGATCGGGACGGCCCCGCCGCCGGTTCCGCTAGCTACTCAACCCTGATCAAGCCCCTTCTGGGTCAGGCCTACGAGGGCCTGCGCATGCCTGACGGCATCGCCGCTTTCAGCAAGGGGGGCACGGATTACTTCATCACCGCCAACGAAGGCGATGCACGTGAATATGGCACCTACGTGGACGATGCAAGTCGCGGCGATGGGACCAGTGGTCGCGTCAGGCGACTACTCGATGACGCCGCGGTCGGCAGCTCGAATCGCACCACCACATTCGGCAGCCGCAGCGTCAGCATCTTCAATGCCAGCACGGGTGCCCTTGTGTGGGACAGCGGCAGCACCCTCCAGACCATTGCCATCGCCGCTGGCTTGTATGACGACGGCCGCAGCGACGACAAGGGCGTTGAGCCCGAAGGCGTGGTGGTCAAGGAGCTGAACGGCCGCACCTACGCGATCGTCAGCATGGAGCGCACCACCAAGTCGATGCTGGCGGTGTTCGACATCACCAACCCTGCGGCAGTCAGCTTCGTGACCAGCACCGTGCTGGCCAGCAGCCTTTCACCCGAGGGCCTGCTGGTGATCGATGCCAAGGACAGCCCCACCAAGCGCGATCTGCTGGTGGTCTCCAATGAGGTGTCGAACACTCTCGACTTCCTGGATCTCGGAGCCCTGGTCGCTGCGCCTGAGGTGGCTGGTGCCGGCACCTTCACCCCCACCATGCTGAAGGATGTGGCCGGTGGCCCCGAGCTGAAGATCACCAGCCTGATCACTAACGGCGAGTTCACCGACGGGACCACTCCCGGCAGCGTCTATGTGCCTCCGGGCATCTTCGATGGCCAGGGGGCCTACTCCAATGGTGACGGCACCTACACCCTGCTCGTCAACCACGAGGTCGGGGCTTCAGTCGCCTATGCCTATACCGCCGAGGGCTTGAATGCCGCTGTGACCGGTTCCCGCATCAGCCGCCTTGTCGTCGACATCGATGCCGACGACAACAGGGCCAACGGCTTCCAGTCGCGCATCGTCACAGGCGGCCTGGCCTACGACAAGGTGATCGGTACCGATACCAACGGCTTCGATCGCTTCTGTTCCGCCAACCTGGTGGAAGCCAACAGCTTCGGTACTAACCGTGGTTTCGCTAACCGGATCTATCTCACGGGTGAGGAGGTGTTCGGCGGTGGCGGTGGTGCTTTCTATGCCCTCGATACGGCCAATAGCGACCTCTATCAGGTGAATGCCTTCGGCAAGGGCACCTGGGAATCCGCCACCGCGATTGACACCGGCAGCACCAATACGGTCGCCGTTCTCCTGTTCGATGACGCGAAGGCTCCTTTGTACCTCTGGGTCGGCACAAAGACCTCAGGTGGGTTCCTCGAGCGCAACGGCCTTGCGGAAGCCAATGGCTCGCTGTACACCTACGTGCCCACACCTCGTTTTGGGGAAACCGGTAACAATGCCGACCCCGGCCCCGATTCCGATGATCTCAAGGCCCTCGCCCTCGGAGCCCCTCTTGCTGGTAGCTGGGTGAAGATCGAGAAGCCGGCTGGTAAGGCCAGCTACGCCGATCTCACCGACGCCGAGCTCCGCACACTGGCAACCGGCCTCGGTGCCCTGCAGCTCAGCCGCATTGAGGATGGGGAGGTCAACCCCCTGAATGGCCAGCAGGTGGCCTTCGTCTCCACGGGCACGAAAGATTTCACCAACGGTGATCTTTACGGCAACGTCTACACCTTGGGCTTTGCTGATGCTTTCTCCCCAGACGGCAGCCTGGCCACCACCGGTGCCAGCACCCTGAGGGTGATCTACGACGCCGACCGCCTCGCCGATCCCACCACCGGTCTGCGCAACCCCGATAACATGACTTGGAGTGCTGATGGTTTCCTCTACCTCCAGGAGGACCGGGCCAATGGCGGTGGTACCAGTGTGGCTGACGGTAACTTCGGCACCACGGAGGCTTCGATCTGGAAGCTGAACCCCAGCGGCCGCGTCGATCCAGTTACTGGCGTGCCCTCGGAGCGCTGGGCCCAGATCGACCGCACTGCGGTCCCTACCGCCTATGGCCAGAGCCAGGCCGCATACACCGGTGCCGACAACCCCGGCGTCGGTAATTGGGAGTCGTCTGGAATTATCGATGTGTCACAGATCTACGGCGCCACGGCCGGCAGCTTCTTCGTTGCCAACGTGCAGGCCCACAGCCTCACCAATGGCAACATCAACGGCTCCGGCTATCTGGCCGAAGGCGGCCAGATCGACCTGATCCAGCAAATCCGCATGCCCCTGGCCTGATCGTTCCGGATCAGGTTCAGCGGCCCCATCGGCCCCTCCCTCGGGAGGGGCCTTTTTTATGGCAACCGCCAATCGCGGATCGCCGCAATCAGCACAAACCAGGCCAGTCGCAGGCGGGCACTCGCTCCGGGGCGGCCAGCGAGCTCGGCGTATTTGGCGCGGCCGCATTCGGTTTTGATCCAGTTGTAGGCGGCAGGTTTGGGAGCTTCCATGGCGCCATCGTGGCGCGCGATGGCCTTACTGTGCCAACCAGAGTAGCTGCGACCGGGTGGAACCGGGCGGTTCCAGTGACCAATCCGGAGTGCGGCTTCGATGCCCCCTGATCTGGCCAGTCGGATTGCCGAGCACCTCGCCCTGGTGTCCCTGGCGATGGCGATCGGGTTGTTACTCGCCATCCCGCTGGGGGTGCTGGCTGCCCGTAGGCCCGTTTTGGCGAGGCTTGCCTTGGCCGCGGCCAATGGGCTTCAGACCATCCCCTCGCTGGCCCTGTTTGGTGTTCTGCTTACGGTGCCGCTCCTGGGGGGCATTGGCCCAGCTCCGGCCGTTGTTGCCCTGAGCATCTACGCCCTGTTGCCGTTGCTGCGCACCACGGTGATCGGCCTGCAGGGTGTGCCTGCCGGCCTCGTGCAAGCAGGTCTGGCCCTGGGGCTCACCCGCCGCCAGGTGCTCTGGGCGATCGAGTTTCCCCTGGCCTGGCCCGTGGTCCTCACCGGCATTCGTCTGGCCACCGTGGGCAGTGTGGGCCTGGCCACCGTTGCGGCGGCGATTGGGGCCGGCGGCCTTGGGGTGTTTATCTTCCGGGGCATCGCCACGGTGGACCATGGCCTGATCCTGGCGGGGGCCCTACCAGCCGCAGCCCTGGCCCTGTTGCTGGATGGCCTGTTGGGCCTGGATCTGGGTAGGGGAGGGAGGCGTTTGCTGGCCTGGTTGACCAGCCGGCGATGGTCAGCTCCGGTTCGGGTGCGGCCCCTGGTCCTGGTCCCTGTGGCGCTGGTGGCTTTGCTGCTGGTGGCCTTGCTGCTGATTGCCTTGCTGCTGGGGCCCCATCAAGCAAAGCCAGTGATCACGATTGGCTCGAAGAATTTCACCGAGCAGGTGATTCTGGGGGAATTATTAGTGCAGCAAATTGAGACCAACACCTCCCTTGTGGTGAAGCGACAATTTGATCTTGGTGGCACTTTTGTGCTCCACGAAGCGGTGCGCCGTGGCCAGGTGGATGGCTATGTCGAGTACACCGGCACCGCGTGGACTGCGATCCTTAAGCGACCTCCCATCAGTGATGCCCAGCGGGTCTGGAAGGAGACGGTCAAGCGGTATCAAAGCCAGTTCGATCTGACCGTCTTTCCCTCGCTTGGTTTCGACAACACCTTTGCGATTTTGGTGCGCACAGGTGATGCCCAGCGGCACCAACTCCACACGATCAGCGACCTGCTGCCTTTGGCCCCAACCATGCGGGGGGGCTTTGGCTTTGAGTTCCTGAATCGTCAGGATGGCTATCGGGGGTTGTCTAAGCGCTATGGCTTGGTGTTTCGAACGCCGCCGCGGGAAATGGATCTGGGCTTGACCTACCGGGCCTTGGCGGATGGCCAGGTGGATGTGATTGCCGGAAATGCCACGGATGGACAGATCGCCTCCCTCAAGCTCACCCATCTCGTTGATGACCGCCACTATTTCCCGCCCTACCAGGCGGTGCCGGTGTTCAACAGCGCCACTCTGCGGCGTCATCCGCAGCTGGTGGGGGTGTTCACGGCCCTGGGGGGACGTTTGGATGCAGCCACGATGCGAGAACTCAACCGCCAGGTGGATCTGGAGCAGCGTCAGCCCGCGGAGGTGGTGAGGGCTTATCTGCGTCGAGCAGCTCCTGAAGCCCCGCTTCATCCAGCACCGCCACCCCCAGCTCCTGGGCCTTGGTGAGCTTGCTGCCGGCTTCATCGCCGGCCACCACGAAGCTGGTCTTTTTGCTGACCGAGCCACTCACCTTGCCCCCGGCGGCTTCGATCAAATCCTGGGCGTCCCTGCGGCTCAAGGTTGGCAGGGTTCCTGTGATCACGAAGGTTTGGCCCGTCAGAGCTCCCGTGCCATCGCCGCCAAGGCTTGCTCCGGCGCGCTCCGCTTCGCTGGCGGCTAAGGCCAAGCCCAGGCTGTTCAGCTGCTCCACAAGCCCTTGGTTGGCGGGGGTGGCAAACCACTGCTGCAGGGATTGGGCGATTTCAGGTCCAATGCCAAACACTGCCGTGATGCGATCTGGGCTTTCCGTGGCGGCCACCGCAAGATCTGCGGCGCTGGCAAAGGCCTTGGCCAGGGCCTTGGCATTGACTTCGCCCACGTGGTGGATGCCCAGGCCATAGAGCTGCCGGTGCCAGCTCTGCTGCTTGGAGGCTTCCAGGGCCGCCATCAATTTGATGGCAGAGGTGTCGCCCATGCGCTCCAGGCTGGAGAGCAGGGCCCCGTCCAGGCGGTAGAGATCGGCGATGGAGCCCACCAGGCCCCGATCCACCAGCTGCCCAATCAATTTGCTGCCCAGGCCGTCGATATCCAGGGCCCCCTTGCCCACCCAGTGGCGCAGGGTGCCCCGCAGGATTGCCGGACAGCTGTTATTGACGCAGCGAGTGGCGGCTTCGCCCTGCTCGCGCACCAGTTCCGAGCCGCATTCCGGGCAGCGGTTGGGCAACACCAGCCGTTCGGCGCCAGCAGGCCGCAGCTCCGTCAACACCCGCACCACCTCGGGGATGATCTCGCCGGCCTTGCGCACCACGATGGTGTCGCCGCCGCAGAGGTCCAGTTCGGCCAGCCGATCGGCGTTGTGGAGGGTGGCCCGGCCCACCGTGGTGCCGGCCAGGGAGATGGGCTCAAATTCGGCCACCGGCGTGACCACCCCCGTGCGGCCCACCTGGCAACTGAGGCGTAGCAGTTTGCTGGGGGCTTCTTCAGCGGCGTATTTCAGGGCGATCGCCCAGCGGGGTGCTTTTTGGGTGAAACCTGCGGTGTCCTGCAGGCGCAGGTCGTTGAGTTTCACCACCACGCCGTCGGTGGCGTAGGGCAGTTGCCTGCGGCCTCCATCCCAGTGGGCAAAGAAGGTTTCGATGGCGGCGAGGCCCTCGCCCAGCTGGGCGTTGGGGTTCACCTTGAACCCTGCCGCCTTCAGCCACTCCAGGGCTTCCCATTGGCTGGCAGGCCCGCCGGGGCCGCTCGGGAGATGCAGGGTGTAGGCGAAGAAATCCAGGCGCCTGGAGGCCACCACCTTGGGGTCGAGCTGGCGGAGGGTGCCGGCGCAGGCGTTGCGGGGGTTGGCAAACAGGGCCTCTCCCCGGGCAGCCCGCTCGGCGTTGATGGCCGCAAAGGTGGCGTCGGGAATGAAGGCCTCACCGCGCACCTCCACCCACTCCGGCGGGTTGTCGAGCTGGAGGCGCAACGGCACCGCCCCAATCGTGCGCACGTTGGCGGTGATCTCCTCCCCCCGCTCCCCATCGCCGCGGGTGGCGGCCCGCACCAACACCCCGTGCTCGTAGCTCAGGGCTAGGGCGTTGCCATCGATCTTGAGTTCGGCAACCAGCGCCAGGGATGGCAGGGCTTCTGTGTCTGCCGCAGGGCGATCGAGGGCGTTCAACAGCCGGCGGTACCAGCTCTCCAGCTCTTCGACGCTGAAGGCGTTGTCGAGGCTGAGCAGGCCAATGCGGTGGGCCACGTTGGTGAACCCCTCCGCTGGGCTGCCCCCCACCCGCTGGGTGGGGCTATCGGCAGTCACCAGCTCAGGATGGGCTGCTTCGAGATCCAGCAGTTCCCGGTACAGCCGGTCGTACACCGGATCCTCCATCTCGGGGGCATCCAGCACGTAGTAGGCGTGGGCGGCCCTATTGAGCAGTCGCCGCAGTTCTATGAGCCGTTCGTTGGCGGACGCCATGGGGAAGCCCAGTTGCGTCTGCATCGCCAAGATCGCTTCAGGCAGCAGCCAACTTGGTGATGCGCTCGACGCGCCACTGCTCTTCCACCTTCACGAAGGTGAAATCCAAGGGCAGCTCCTCGGTGCCATCGGATTTGAGCTTCACCGTGAGCATGATGAGCTTGTCTTCCATGCGGGGTCTGCCGGATTTCAGGTTCCGGTACTTGTTCAGCTGCAGCCCGGCGAGGAAGCGGATGAACTGCTGACGGTTGACGTGGGACCGGTAGTTCTTGGTGGTGAGCAGGTAGGCCCCATCCACTTGGCCGCTCGCCACCTGGGTGAAGAACTGCTTGATCAGCGGGTTGATGCCCCGGGCACTGAGCACCAGCTTCAACGCCGAGATCGTCCAGTACAGGAGCAGGGCCCCGGCGCCGGCCATCAGGGCCTTGGTGCCGATATCGCGGGTCAGACCCCAATCCATTGCGGTTGCTGCTGCTCTGTGAGCTTCGGAGTCTGACTGACCACGTTCGCGAATTGGGGCTTATCTGCAAAGGCCGCCACAATGCGCCGATCCGCTGGCTTGCCGCATCGTGCCCCTGGAGCCCCTGCTGCCCCTGTTTCACCGCTTGGACCGGGAGCATTTCGAAAGCACCCTGGCGCCTGGGGGCATCGCCATGGTGGAGGTGCGCTGGAGTGATGGCCGCATGCGCCGTACGGCGGGGTTGTACCGAAGCGGGCGCCACCCGGATGGGCGCGATCTCTGCGAAATCGTGCTGTCGCGGCCCCTGCTGGAACCCCTGCCCAGGGAGGCCACCCTCAGCACCCTCTGCCACGAAATGATCCATGCCTGGCTGGATCGGGTGGAGGGAGTTCGGGAAGTCCATGGCCCCCAATTCCGGGCCCGCATGGCTGCCATCAACGCCAGCCAAACCAGCTTTGAGGTGAGCCTGCGCCATCGCTATCCGGTGCCTGCCAATGCCAGCCGCTGGCTTGCCCGCTGCCCCACCTGCGGAATCTCAGCGTCCTATCAACGGCGCATGAAAGGCCTGGCCTGCAAGGTGTGTTGTCTGCGTTTCCATGGCGGCCGCTGGAACGCCAGTTGCCTGTTGGAATTTGAGCAGGCGGCTTAGGGTCGGGTCCACATGAGGGGGCAAGGGGGCCAAGGCCGATGGGTGTGTTCCTTTGGACCCTGGAATTCGGGGGCTTCTCGATTGCCCTGGTGGGCATGGCTCGGGAGCAATGGTTGGCAGCGCAGCGCCGATTGGCGACCCAACGTCGATAGGTTTGGTTGATGGGCGAATCCTGGTCTGAGTACGACAGCACCCCTCCCCGCGAGCGCCCCAGGCGCGGCCCTGACCCCCTGGAGCAGGGCTTTGATCGCTTGGTGAGTGCTGGGCGCCAGCTGGTGGATGGGGTTTCGGGGGCCCGCCCGGGATCGCGCACCGCCTCGAGGGGGGCTCAACCGGGGGGAGAAGACCGCAGGCCAGGGCTGGATCGGTTGGGCCGCTGGGTGGAGGACAAACTCGATTGGATCCTCGATGAGGATGAGGATTGGCGCGAACCGTGGCAGGAGCCAGCCCAGCGGCCGGAACCGGCTGGGCGTCGCCCCCTGGAGGCGATCTCTCGCCGGGGGAGGCCTGCAGAAGGTGGTGGTGCCCAAGAGGATTGGCCCGACGACGCCAGTTTTTCAATCCCCCGTTGGCAGCGCCAGCCAGCAAATCCCCAGCCTCTAGCTGTTGAGGCCCCAGACCCCCAGCCGTCAGCTACCGGTCGCCCCTTGCCCAGATCCACCCGACGCCGCAGGGCCTAGCCAGGTTTCAAGTGCCGGAGAAAAAACCTCACGAATCACGGTGAGCTCTTTGCCGCCGCGAAAAAAGCGGTAATGGCGGCTCCAAAACGGTCCTGGATAGCCAAATCGCTCAGCCAGCCAAGGGGCCTCCACCTGGGCGAGCCCATCCACCTCGCGAAACAGCTCGGCTCGGTTGCTCGTGAGGCTCCGCCAGATGGGTTGGTCCTTTTGGCGCAGGTGCTCTTCTGCCTGCGCTTGGTTCCACCAACTTTCGGCCCAAGCCAAGGTTTGCTCGCCGCAGCGCAGCCACACCTGGCGGCGGAGCAAGGGTGGCTCTAGTTCGGAGATTTCCTCAGGGGGTGGGCTAGCTAGGCCGCCTGAGCCCTCCGGGTAGACGATCGAATCGGGCCCCATGGCAATCAATTCGATTTCCACGGGAATGCCGCTCAGGCATTCGAGGTGGCGGGTGGGGCTGCCATCGCCCAAGAGCAGCAGGCGCCAGGGGCCCCGCAGGCCATGGCCGGCCTGGCCTTGCAACACATCTGCTTTGCTGGCTTGCCAGCAGGTCTGGGGGGACTTGATCGGGCCAGCCGTCACCAGTTCGCCACTGCCGAAGAGGATGGATCAAGCCTAGAAACCCTATGGTGCTGCAAGGGAAAAGGAGCTGCGTTTTGGCTTGGAAGCGCCCCTTTCGCTGGCCCGGAACCTGGAAGCCATCGCAGGGTGGTTTGGCCGATGTCGTTGTTCCCAATTTTCACCGCCGTTATACGGGCGTTTCGGCCACCATTCAGGCCCTCGTGCCATGCCAACGCCGGAGCCGTCAGGTGGGCCTCTGGGATTGGGGCGGCCTGCCGCTGCTGGCCCAGTTCAGTTGGATCGATCTGCTGCGCCATGGTTGGGATAGGCCCCTTCTCGGCAGCCATCGCATTTGGCATGCCAGGCGCGATCTCGAAATCTTGATGGGCTTGGTCCTCAAGCATGGGCTTCGTCAGCCATGGAAGGTGGTGTTCACCTCGGCGGCTCCCAAGCGTCCTGGGGTGGGGCTGCAATGGTTACTTGGAGCCTGTGATGCGGTGATTGCCACGTCCGAACGGTCGGCAGCATTTCTGCCCAGGTGCACCACCGTGATCCACCACGGAGTGGATACCCACTTCTATTGCCCTGCTGAGGGCTCGACTGGGGTTCCCCAGAATTCTTATTTGATTGGTGCTTTTGGCCGCATTCGGCCCAGCAAGGGGACTGACTTGCTGGTCAGTGCATTGGTTGAGGTGTTGCCCGAGTATCCACAGTTCTCGGCTTTTTTTACAGGCCTATGCAAACCTGGCGAGCATGCCTATCTTGAATCCATGCAGGCCAAGATCAGCAAGGCTGGCCTGGGAGAAAGAATTAAGTTCTTGGGCGACCTTGACCGGGAATCGGTAAGGAGGCTTTATCAGCAGGCGACTCTTTGCGTGGCAGCATCGAGGCGTGAGGGCTTTGGGTTGACTCCCCTCGAGGCCATGGCATCAGGTTGCGCAGTGCTCACATCCGATGCCGGCGTTTGGCCCAGGGTGGTTGATTCGGTTGTCGGTCTTCGCTTTGAAACGGGTCGATTGGATGATTTGATTGAAAAACTGCGCGTGCTCTTGGCTGATCCTGGGAAGCTATTGGAGAT
The DNA here is from genome assembly GCA_945907085.1 of Cyanobium sp. NIES-981. Lineage (GTDB taxonomy): Bacteria > Cyanobacteriota > Cyanobacteriia > PCC-6307 > Cyanobiaceae > Cyanobium_A. The sequence goes on from CAMDSS010000010.1 coordinate 13,778, forward strand.
CGGAAGGAAGGGGCGCGAGCGCGCAGTTGCTAAGCATTCTTTGGAGCAAGAAGCTGATGCCATTCATCGCCTCTATTTGGAATTGGGAGGGGCTGATATCTCCCCATGAAAGAGATGCAAAAGCTTTACTGTGACATCACTGAGCTTTACGCTGGATCCCTGGGCCGCGGCGGATTTTATGGCATCGCACGGGTGGTTGCGGAAATTGCCCTTGAGCTTGATGTACTGGTTCCAGATACCCACTATGTGGTTTTTTCGGCCTCATTAAATCGCTTTTTTCATGTCCAGTTCCAGCGTCAGCAGCTGCTTCTCGGGCGGCCGGCAAGTTTTGGCTTCAATCTTGATCGACTTGTTTTTGCCTTCGATCAGCAGTGCAGTCGTTGGTTGGAGTCGTTGCCTGCTGGTGTTGCCGCCTGGCTGAAGGCCCGCCTGCGTTGGATGGCTACCCGTCTGAACAGGGGCTCGTTTGCCCCATTCGCCCCTGGACTTGTCTTCTCTGCAGCTCGGCCAAAGTTCATTTCCCGCTATCCCAGGGCTTTACAAGCGCAACAGTTGGAACTGGCCAGCTTGTTGCATGATTTTTTCCCCTTACTCGATGGAAACGATCGACCGCGGCAATCTTTTGTGGATGCCTTTGCAGTTGATAATTGCTTGGTTTTGGAATCGTCTGCTGTTGTGATAGCCAACTCCCATTTCACCCGGGATTGCTTGTTGCAGCTTCAGGAAGCAGGTCAACTGCCCATGCATCGCAAGTTGGCCGTTGCCCAGCTTGCCCATGAATGCCGATTTCCTCAGATGTTGTCAGGTCGCGGCGAAGTAGGGCTAGAGGCCGCCCCGTTGGCCCATGAAGCTTCTCCCTTTCTCCTGGCGGTGGGTTGTCGTCCAGGGCGTAAAAACCTTCAGTTGATTTTGGAGGCCCTCTTGCTCGTCCACCAGGGGAATGGGGCGGCTGGGGGTTCCGCCATCATGCCCAGGCTTGTGCTGGCAGGAGCGGTTCGGGGCTCGATCAATCGCTTTATCGACAATCCGCGCTTTGCATCAGTGCGCTCCTCCATTCAACTGATTGCGAGTCCTCGTCAAGATGAGCTGATTCGCCTGTATCAACGGGCCAGGGCAACAGTGTTGCCAAGTTTTAGTGAGGGCTGGGGTTTGCCCGCATCGGAATCCCTATGGTTTGGAACACCGGTACTGGTTTCCGATACCCCTGTCATGCGGGAGGTTTGCGGCAACCTTGGCTTGTATTTCTCGCCTGAACGGCCCGAGGAGTTGGCTCAATACATGGCCCAGATTTGTTGGGATCAAGCTTTTTATGAGGTGCAACAACTGTTGATTGTTGCTGCGAAGCCAACCCTGCGTCGGTGGGCGGATACGGCTCGGGATATTTGCAGCGCCCTGTGACGTCATGACGATTTCCCTGGCCATTGTGAAGCAGAAGTATTCAGCATTCGGTGGGGCCGAAAAGGTCATTAGTGCTGCTGTTGAGGCCTTTGAGAAGAGTGAAGATGTCCATGTTTCCATCCTTGCTCGATCATGGTCTGATGGCACGCTGGCTGCATTTCCCCGTTGCCAGGTTGTCCGGTGTAACCCTCCCTATGTCGGTAGGGCATGGCGGGAGCGTTCTTTTGTTTGGTCAGTTTCCAGGTATTTGAAGCATTACGATCTTGTTCAATCCCATGAATCGCTGCCTGGAGCCCATATTTATCGGGCGGGATCCGGCTTGCATCAGCAATGGTTGAAGCAACTGACTCGTGGTCTTCCAAAGAAGCAGTGTGAGCGCGTATTTTCAGAGAAAAAAAATCGTCTAACGATTCAACTCGAACGTTCCATGTTTGAGCATCCGGCCCTAAGGGCTGTGATTGCGAATTCCCCAATGGTGGTTGGAGACATTGCTGAAATCTACCCAGATTTCGATCAATCAAGGGTTCATTTGATTTGGAATGGTGTGAACCATGCCAAGTTCTCACCGGAGTTGAGGTTGAGCAGGCGAGTGGCTAATCGCCAGGCCCTTCAGCTGGGCGCCAATGATAGGGCGTTGTTGTTATTGGGGTCTGGCTGGCAGCGCAAGGGTGTTGAAACTGCTCTTCGAGCTGTGGCTCAACTTCCATCGAACGTTTGCCTCTTGGTTGCGGGTAAGGAATCGAGGCCAGGGCGATACCAGCAATTGGCCCATGAGCTTGGTATTGACGAAGGGCGGCTTCGGTGGATTGGCCCCACAACTGATCCTTTGAATCTCTATGCAGCAGCGGATGTTTTTCTCTTGCCGTCTCTGTACGACCAAATGCCCAACGCTTCTTTGGAAGCAATGGCGTGTGGATTGCCCTTGGTGGTGAGTTCTACCTCAGGCACCCGTGATTTGATTCATGATGGTGTAGAGGGTTTCGTTAGGGATTGGTGGCAGCCGGATGCTTGGGTGGATCCCATTCTTGCGTGCGTGGATTCTGCAGAGTCCATGGGGATGCGCGCTCACCAGGCTGTGCTTCCCCTCAGCTTTGAACGTATGATCCGAGAGTGGCGCCATTTGTATGGCACCTTGTTAGAGCCGGGTTGAAGTCTTTGCCACCCTCTGCTTGTTGATGTCCTATTCCATTGTTCACACGGAATCGTCTGTTGGCTGGGGAGGGCAGGAAATTCGCGTATTGCGTGAATCCAAGGCTTTTTTGGACAGAGGCCACCAGGTCACGGTGCTAGCACCTGCCCAAGCCGAGATTGCTAAGCGCGCTTCCGACTTTGGTGTTCCAGTTTGCCTGGTTCCAATCTTTAAACGTAATTTTCGTGCCTTCTGGTTGTTGCGCAAAGCGCTTAAACGCCTTAAGCCAGACCTTGTTAATACCCACAGCTCGACTGATAGCTGGCTCGTGGCGGCTGTTTGTTTGTCGATGAGACATCCACCAAAGGTTGTTAGAACTCGCCATATTTGTTCCCAGCCTAGTCGTAGTTTGACAACCCGCTGGCTTTATCACAAAGCTGCTCAGAAGGTTGTGACCACTGGTGAGGCAATTCGTGCTCAGATTTTGAAACTTGGAATTCCTGCAGACCACGTCGTCTCAATTCCAACCGGCATCAACCCAGATTCCTATCCTCCAGGATCCAAAAATGAGGCCAAGGAATATTTACAGCTATCTGGTCTAACTGTTATTGGTGTTGTGGCCACCATTCGATCGTGGAAAGGGCATCGGGTGTTGATTGAGGCTCTTAAGCACCTTCCCTCAAGTCATTATCGATTGCTATTTGTGGGCGATGGACCCATACGTAGAACCCTTCAGGAGGAGTTGCTGGATGCCGGGTTGGCAGACTTGGTGTTGTTTGCAGGCCATCAAAATGTCGTTTTGCCTTGGCTGCAAGCGATGGATGTCTTTGTTTTGCCATCCTACGCAAATGAGGGTATCTCCCAGGCCCTGGTTCAGGCGATGATGGCCGGCATACCTGTTGTAACAACGACAGCAGGGGCTATTTCTGAGGTTGCTAAAGATGGTGAAACTGCTCTTGTTGTAGAGCCGAACGACCCTCCAGCCCTGCGCAAGGCCATTACGACAGTTTTGGAGGATCCACAATTGGCACGGAAACTTGTAACTTCGGCCAGGCAGTTTGTGCTCGAGCACCATAGTGAAGTAGTCATGGTGGAGAGCATGGATACTGTTTTCCAGAATCTTCTGCCCTTACGCGGTAAGCGCTAATGGCACAGCGCGATGGTCTGTCGGCAATTCTAATTGCAAAAAATGCCTCAAAGACGATTTCCGAGACACTCGCATCGCTTGATTTTTGTGACGCGATCATTGTGCTCGATTCTGGAAGTCAGGATGACACCGTGGCCATCGCTCGCGCTTTTGGAGCTAAGGTTGTTGAAACAGATTGGTTAGGTTACGGCATTCAAAAACAGCGTGCACTCAGTTTTGTTGAGACGACCTGGGCCCTTTCGATTGACTGTGATGAGGTTGTATCTCAGGCATTGAAGGATGAGATCTTGCTGACTCTTAAGCATCCTTGCCACAATGTTTATCGCATGCCTCGCCTTAACCATCTCTGCAGAAGGCCTGTACGTTGCGCAGGTTGGTATCCAGACTATGTTGACCGGCTTTTACGCGTAGGTGAAGCGCAATTTAGTGATTCGTTGGTTCATGAATCTCTTGTTTTTGCCTGTTCTTCTGGCAGCTTCAGCTCACCTTTGCTTCACTACAGTTATGACGATTTAGATTCGGCAATCGATAAGTTGAATCGCTATTCTTCTTTGGCGGCGATGTCCCTGAAGAGCCGTGGTCGCAGGGTTGGTCGTTTAACGCCACCCCTGCGTATGTGTTACCGCTTCTTTCATGCGTATGTGCTTCGGGGTGGATGTTTTGGCGGCCTTGATGGATTTTCCGCCTCACTTTTGCAGGCTGTAGAGGTCTATTTTAAGTATTGCAAGGCTATCAGGGATGCCTAAGTATTGGGATCGAATCTTTACTCTTTCATTTTGCTTGAGTTAGCCTCCGGCATTGATAGATATTCGTCGTTGGAGTCCGCTTCGCTCGATGATGGCGCTTTCTCCGTTGCTGCTTCGCAGCAGCCAGCCACTAGTGCCAATGGCTTCCCCAACGTTCACGCTGGCAGAGGTTCCATCCCATTGAATAATGGCCGCCCCAGAGGTACCGGCTCCTTGAATAATACCTAGCAACTGGGGTAGGTGGGTTCTATGTCCTCCTGTTGTCCCCATACTTGCTTGGGCTGATGGTGTGGATTGCTGGATGCTTTTTAGCGTTCCATGCAGGGGTACTTTGAGTAAATCTGAGGCTTTGGTATTCGAGGGGGGAAGCTTGGCAAGTTCCTCCATCCATTCTTCGCTGGGGGGTGGTGGTACTGAATTTATAAGGGCTTGATTGTCCTTGTTTGTTTGATTGTCCTGGTTTTCTTTTTCGCTACCTCTTTGGCCATCTTCTTGTAATTGCCTGAGTAGGCGAAGATTGTTGGCTTGTACTAGCGAGCGTTGGTGCTCGCCTGCCAGGTGGATGAAGACTAGGGAGAGGGCCGCGGCACCTGTGATTCCGAATGCCTGCCAGAGTTGTTTGCCTGTTGGGGCAGGAGCTTTTTTCTCTTGTGGATTATTTGTCTCCTCGAGGGTTTCGTGTGCTTTGAAACTCAGAATCTCTACATCTGTAAATTCTTTTCCGTTTTTCGATGTAGGTTTCGCTTGCTGTTGATCAAAAACTTTGTTGAGGACCTGATCTGCTTTGAATTCCCAGAAATGGCGCGATTGTCCTGGGTGACGACGTCTTTCCCTTGGTTTGAAATCCTCCTGAACTTGCATGGGTTGGTGGATTGTCGCCTTCAGCTCAGGGTATCGTTTTTTTGCTGGTTGAGGAGGTTTGCCGTTGTTGAATTTCGATCCAGAGCAGCAGGGCGGCTGTATCGGCTTGGCTCACCCCTGGGATGCGACCTGCCTGACCCAGGGTTGAGGGTTGAATGGAGCCCAGCTTTTCTCGGGCTTCTTTGGATAGTGTTGTAATTGAAGCATAGTCAACATTGGCTGGTAGCTTGCGGTTGACTTGCTTCTTTATTCTTTCAACCTGGTGAAGTTGCCGAGCCAGATAGCCACTGTATTTGATATCAATCTCTACCCCTTCACGCACTTCCTGCGGTAAAGCAATTTGGCAGAGTCCATGCCTAATCAGGTCATCGCTATGCAGTCCTGGCCTGCGCAGCAGATCTGCCAGCGTGATCGAACCTTTGATTGGTGCTTGTGTTTCCTTGCCGATCAGTTCTGCTGAGGGATCACTTTCCTTAAGTCTGGTGGTTTCCAGGCGCTTTTTTTCCGCTTCGATCTGTTGCTGCTTGGTGCAGTAGGTCATCCAGCGCCTTTCATCAATCAGCCCCAGTTGCCGGCCTAATGGTGTTAGTCGCCTATCGGCATTATCTCCTCTCAGCAGCAATCTGTATTCGCTTCTGCTCGTCAGTACCCGGTAGGGCTCTCGGAGGTCTTTGGTCACGAGGTCATCGATCATCGTACCGATGTAGCTGTCTTCTCGGGAAAAGTGAACGGGGTCTTGCCCTTGGATCAGCCGGGCCGCATTAAGCCCAGCCACCAATCCCTGGGCTGCTGCTTCTTCATAACCCGTTGTGCCGTTGAGTTGGCCTGCAGAAAATAAGCCTGAAACCCGCTTCGTTTCCAGGGAGGCTCTTAACTGTGTGGCAGGCAAGTAATCATAGTCAACGGCGTAAGCAGGTCTCAGCATGACACATTGCTCTAGCCCAGGAAGGGTTCTCAGGAGTTCCAGCTGTAGTCGCTCTGGCAGTCCAGTGGAAAACCCTTGGACGTATATCTCGGGCGTGTCCCGGCCTTCTGGCTCAAGAAAGATCTGGTGACTTTGCTTATCGCTAAAACGAACAATCTTGTCTTCAATGGACGGACAATATCGCGGTCCGGCACTATCAACAAAGCCCCCATAAATTGGTGTTAGATGTAGGTTGTCTTTGATGAGTTGGTGGGTGGCTTCGGTTGTGCGGGTGATATGGCATGCCATCTGCTCACCGCTAACCCAGGCAGTTGGATCAAAAGAGAAAAAGCGGTCGGCGGCATCACTGGGTTGTTCCTCGAGTTTGTCGAGGGCGATGCTGCGTCGATCCACCCTGGCTGGGGTGCCGGTTTTGAGACGCCCTGTGGTGAATCCCAGATCGCGTAGGGATTCGGTTAATCCTTCTGCTGCCTGCTCACCTGCCCGGCCTGCGGCCATGGATTGGGAGCCCACCCAGATCTTTCCTCCTAGGAAGGTACCAGCGGTCAGGATTACCGCCTTCGCCCCATAGCTGCTGCCGAAATAGGTGCGGATCCCAGTGACCTTTGCCTGGCTTTGAACGGAGCATGGGTCCGTCGGATCTCCCTCGACCTCCAGGCCGGTGACCATCGCCTCCCGCAGGGCAAGGTTTGGGGTGTGTTGCAGGAGTTGCA
>CAMDSS010000011.1 GCA_945907085.1 Cyanobium sp. NIES-981
TGGTTCAAGCCGTTTGACACCGTGCTCGATTGGACCAATCCCCCCTTTGCCAAGTGGTTTGAGGGGGGCACCACCAACCTCTCCTTCAACTGCCTGGATCGCCACCTGGATGGTCCCCGGGCTGAAAAGCCAGCCTTGATTTGGGAGGGCGAGCCGGGGGACGTGCGCACGTTCACCTACCGCGAATTGCATCAGCAGGTCTGCCAGGCCGCCAATGCCTTGAAGGCCCTTGGGGTTGGCAAGGGCGATCTGGTGGCCCTCTACATGCCCATGGTGCCGGAAGCCGCCATCGCCATGTTGGCCTGCGCCCGGATTGGGGCACCGCATTCGGTGGTCTTTGGCGGGTTCTCCTCCGATGCCCTGCGGGATCGCCTCATCGATGGCCAGGCCAAGGCGGTGATCACCGCCGATGGGGGCTTCCGCAAGGACAAACCCGTTGCGCTCAAGCCTGCGGTGGATGCGTCCCTGGCCGGAGGGGCGGTGCCCTCAGTGCAGGCGGTGCTGGTGGTGGAACGGATCAAGAGTGGTGCGGCGATGCAAGCCGGCCGCGACCATTGGTGGCATGAGCTGGTGGGCGCCCAGGGCGCCGATTGCCCAGCCGAGCCCATGGCCAGCGAAGACCGGCTGTTTGTGCTCTACACCTCCGGATCCACCGGAAAACCCAAGGGTGTGGTCCACACCACAGCGGGCTACAACCTCTGGGCCCACCTCACCTTCCAGTGGATTTTCGACATCCGGGAGGACGACGTCCATTGGTGCACCGCGGATGTGGGTTGGATTACGGGCCATAGCTACATCGTGTATGGCCCCCTCTCCAATGGCGCCACCACCGTGATGTACGAGGGAGCTCCCCGCCCGAGCAAGCCCGGCGCCTTTTGGGAGGTGATTGAGAAGCACAAGGTGACCCTCTTCTACACAGCACCGACGGCGATTCGGGCCTTCATGAAGAGCGGTCGGGAGGTGCCGGACCAGTACGACATGGGCACCTTGCGAATCCTGGGCACGGTGGGGGAGCCGATCAACCCAGAAGCTTGGATTTGGTACCAACAGGTGATCGGCGGTGGCCGTTGCCCCATCGTGGACACCTGGTGGCAGACCGAAACCGGTGGGGTGATGATCAGCCCCCTGCCGGGGGCCACCCCCACCAAGCCGGGATCGGCCACCCTGCCCCTGCCAGGCATCGTGGCCGACATCGTTGACCACGACGGCAACTCCCAAGGGCCCGACCAGGGGGGCTACCTGGCGATTCGTCGGCCTTGGCCGGGGATGATGCGCACCATCCATGGCGATCCCGACCGCTTCCGTAAGAGCTATTGGGAGGAAGTGCGCCCCGCCGATGGCTCCTCCCTCTATTTCTCTGGTGATGGGGCCCGGCGGGACAGCGACGGCTACTTCTGGGTGATGGGCCGGGTTGACGACGTCATCAACGTGTCGGGACACCGGCTCGGCACCATGGAGATTGAATCGGCCCTGGTCAGCCATCCAGCGGTGGCTGAGGCGGCAGTGGTGGGCAGACCCGATGACCTCAAGGGAGAGGCGATTGTGGCCTTTGTGACCCTGGAGGTTGGTCGTGTCGGCGACGACGCCCTGATGGCGGCCTTGCGCAGCCACGTGGGCCAGGAGATTGGGGCCATTGCCCGGCCTGATGCCATCCACTTCACCGACGCCCTACCTAAAACCCGCAGCGGCAAAATCATGCGCCGCATCTTGCGCTCCCTCGCCGCCGGCGAGGAGGTGACGGGTGACACCAGCACCCTCGAGGACCGCTCGGTGCTGGAAGCCCTGCGGGTTTAAGCCCCAGACCACTGGCCAATTAAATCCGCCAGCCGATCCACGGCCCGCTGCTTGGCGGGGTCATCCGCCCAGCTGCCGAGGAGGTTCTGGCGCAGTCCGGCACTGGCCGGGGTGAGGTGGTCGCCTGGCAACTCCCTGAGCTCGGAGGCATCCTCCGGCCTCGATTGGAGGGCACCGAGCAAGCGGGAGCTTTGGTCGATGCCGTCGCGGGAAAAGCGCACGAGCAGGTTGCGGGGTTGGAGGTAGCTGGTCTCCACCTGCAACAAGGTTTCCTGGGGCGATGGGCTGAACTCACTGCGGAAGCCAAATTGTTGGCCCATCTCCGCTAGGAGCGGTACCGAGCGCTCGGCTGAAAAGTTGTTGAAGCTCAGGGCCGCCAGGCCGTCGCAGCCCCTGCCGCCGTCGGGGGCCAGCAAATGGAGCTTGCAGCCCAGGCTGTGGCCTAGGCGGAGGCAGGGCCGGCCCCCAGGGTTGGGAAGCTGGCTGCGCAGGTTGCGGAATTGGCGCCAGGCCGTATTGGCTTGGCCCTGGTGGTCAAAGCCGGGCACGTAGCTCCAGGTGGCGATCTGCCAACCCCGCAGGGCTAAGGCCTCCAGGAGGCGCCGATAGCTCAGTTGGGGTTTGGCGGCCAGGTAACTGCCCCCAATGAATTGAATGAGTCCTTTGATCTGCCCTTGGTGCTGCCCTCGGTTCGGCTGCTCGCCTTCGGGATGGTTGGAGGGGTCCAGCAACCACAGATCCCCCTGTTGCCGCCAGCGAGCCATGGCCATCAGGCCCGTAGGGATTGCAGGGCAGCCTTGGCCTCCCGCAGGTGGGCAGGACCATCCAGCAAGTTGTTGAAGATGTGGCGAACCACGCCGCTGGCATCGATCACGTAGGTGACCCGCCCCGGCAGGAGGCCCAACACGCTTGGTACGCCAAAGGCCCTGCGCAGCCCATTGGCCTGGTCCACAAGCAGGGGGTAGGGCAGTTGGTGGCGGGTGGCAAAGCGCTGGTGGCTGCTGGCGTCGTCCCCACTCACGCCCCATACTTCGGCGCCAAGGGACTGCAGTTCGGCGTAGTTGTCGCGGAAGGCGCAGGCTTCCATGGTGCAGCCCGGGGTGTCGTCCTTGGGATAGAAGAAGAGCACTAGGGCTTTGCCGTCCAATTGGTCGCTGCGGCGCTCGGTTCCGTTTTGATCGCGCAGAGCAATCAGGGGGGCGTTATCTCCAACGGCAAGGGGCATGGCGGTAGCAGACAAGTCGAAGATTCTTGGCCTGCAGCCTAGGCAGCGGGTTTGCCTTGGCGGACCAGGATTTGACCTGCCCCTTGCATCACCTGGGACCATGGGGCAGTGCTTGGGGGCTCTGATGGGAGAACAGCCCAATCTTTGGCAGCAGAACGACCTGCTTGGCTTGATGGCGCCTCCACCGGCTGCGGTCGAGGACTTGGATCACCAGCCGGACCACCGGCCGGATCCCCAGCCCACCCCCGCGCCAGTCGTTGCCGCTCCAGAGCCCGTTGCGGCTCCGATGGCAGCGCCCAAACTTGAATTGCCAGCCTTGGCGCCCCGTCACCAGAGCCCGGCGAAGGCGGCACCAGGGCTCCTGCTGATCATCGACACCGAAACCACGGGCCTCGATCCCAGCCATGGCCAGTGCATTGAAGTGGGGGCTGTGCTGTTTCACGTGGCCAGCCGCTCGCTGTTGGCCCAGGTGTCGTTCCTGCTCCCCGCCTCCCGCAATCCAGCCCAGCATGTCAATGGGATTGCGGCTGAGGTCACCCAGCTTCCCCAGCCCTGGCAGGCAGGCCTGAGCTGTTTTGAGGCCATGCTGGATCAGGCGGATGCGGTGCTTGCCCACAACGTGGCGTTTGATAGCCAGTGGTTTGGCATTGGGCCCCTGCCCGCCATCGAGAAGCCTTGGATTTGCTCGATGGCCGATATCCAATGGCCAGCCGAACGTCACCTGCGCCCAACCCCTTCGGTGCGGGATTTGGCCCTCGCCTACGGCGTGCCTGTCTGGGCAGCCCACCGCGCCCTGACGGATTGCATTTATTTGGTGCAGGTCTTGGAGCGCTGCGTTGATCTCGAGGAGCTTTTGGCCGCGGCCCAGGAACCCCGCCAGCTGTTTCGGGCCAAGCTCTCCTATGCCGAGCGCCACCGGGCTAAAGAAGCAGGCTTTCGCTGGAACGATCCGGTAGCAGGGGCGTGGAGTCGCCGGCTGAGTGATCGCGAAGCCCTGGCCCTGCCATTCCCCGTGCAGCCCGTTGAGGCGGCTTAGGAATCGGTCCGCGGCACGGGGCACAAAAAAACCGGCTGGGGGAGCCGGTGGAAAACGCTGTGGACTCTGGAAATTGACCGTTCAATCGGAGCGACAGGATTTGAACCTGCGACCCCCACTACCCCAAAGTGGTGCGCTACCAAGCTGCGCTACGCCCCGGTCAGAAGGAAGCTACCACAGCGCTTTACGCCGTTTCAGCCGGGCGAGGAGGCGGGCGGTGAGGCGGTCGCGGCCCAGGCTGGCATAGCCCCGAAGCCGCACCTGCCTGGCCAGCAACCTGAGTTCGGCGAGGGTCATGTTGGCCAGCCTGAGTTCGGGCAATTTGCGCCAAGCGGCTGCAGCTGGGGGAAGGTCGGAGCCGGTTCGGTTGCTTGAAAAACCGAAGAGGGCGCTCCCGGCCATCCACTCCGGCACGAGCACAAACAACACAGCCAGCAGGCCGTAGAGCTCCACCAACCCCTTGGGCAGGGGGTGAAGTTGGCGTTTCGCTTGGGGTGGCTCTGGTTCCGTCACGGCTTCACAACAGTTGGGCGATAGCCCCAGATTGCCCGCTGGCTGGCGCGGGCTTTTGGATGGCTGGCCGGCTGGGGGCCTCACGCCACAGCATCTGCCCATCGCTCGATGGATTCAGCTTGACAAACCAAAACACCACGGCAAAGCAGAGGCCCAAGGTGGCCAAAAGCCCCACAATCACCGTGCGGTCGGGTAAGGGATTCATGGTCGCAAGAAATCCATTACGCCTGCTGACTGCGCATGCAGTCGAAGCGATCGGGGAGTTGCTCCAAGGTGAGCACATCCCCACGGATGATCACCCGCATGCGGTCATCGCCATAGCGAAGTCCAGGCAGATCAGAATTTTCCCGAAACAGGGTGGTGCGAAACCGGCCACTGACCACGGAAGCCTGGGCATCATTGCGCTCAATTATGAGCACTCCTTGGTTGGGGCACAGAAACGTTTCGCTGGTGGCGTAGTCCTCCCACCAGGGTGAACCCATGGCCAGAGCCGTCAGGGTCGCGAAGACCAGCATGGTCAGGTCCCCTTCCCGTTAAGCCAGTTGAATCGGGCTGTTGTCACCCCGCAGAACGCAGTGGGCGATGGACCAGTCGTAGGCATCCCAGACCCTTGGATCGAGTTTGTAGTTGGAACCCTCAAAGGCGCCGAGCCTTTGGCCACTGGGCTGGGCAGAGCAGTAGGGACGAGCTCCCGGTTTGGCCAGGTATTGCTGGTGATAGGTCTCGGCAAAGTGAAGGGGCTGGTCGGTTTTGATCTCCGTGGTGATGGCACCAAAACCCGCGGCACCCAGGAGGGCTTGGTAGGCATCACGGCTTGCGGTGGCAAGGCTGAGTAGGGAGGCGTTCTCCACGTAAATCACCGAGCGGTATTGGCTGCCCCGATCGTTGCCCTGCCGATCCCCCTGGGTGGGGTCATGGCATTCCCAAAAGAGTTTGAGCAGGTCGCTGAAGTCGACCTGGGCTTGGTCCCACACCACGCGAACCACTTCGCTGTGGCCCGTGCGGCCCGAACACACCTGGTCGTAGCTGGGATTGGCGAGTTGTCCGCCGGCATAGCCCACGGCGGTGGTGATCACCCCTGGCAGGCGCCAAAAACCCTTTTCGGCCCCCCAAAAACAGCCGCAACCAAAAACAGCTTCCTGCTGCCCGGCCAGGGGTGGGGCTTTGATCGGTGTGCCGAGCACGGCATGCAGGGTGGGACTCGCCCCATCACCCGACTGGCCCCGATCTGCCTGTTGAAACAATCCGAACACGGCGACAGCTTTCAGTGGCGCTGAGCCTAAGCAGCCCTGTTAGGCCTTGGGTTCGAGGGCGATGTGATTCAGCAAGGTGGTGGTGAAGGCGAACAGTAAAAACGGCAGCGACACCACCAGGATCAGTCCAACGCCCACAAGGGCAAAGAGGGGTTTGCTGGCCCCCATCAGCCCCAGGCCAGCGGCCAGGCTCGCAAAAATGACCAGCATCCAGATCAGGATTTGGGCATAGATGTCCCCGAAGGAGAGGGTGCAGCGAAGGTGGTAAGCCTTGGCAGCTTCAAGGGATGGGTTCATGCCTGCTTCCATGGCTGCGGCGCATAACGACACCTCCAGCTAAGCCATCACGCGAGCCCCTGTCAGGTCAGCTCAACAACTGTTAGCCCACAACCCGCAGCTGTTCGCTGGCCTGCTCCCGATCCCACAGGCGCCGGTAGGTACCACCCTCGGCCAAGAGGTCGTCGTGGTGACCCTGCTGGACCAGGCGGCCGTCTTCCATGACCAAGACCCGATCGCAGGCCGCAGCTGCCGAGAGTTGGTGGCTGATCATCAAGATGGTGCGCCCCTGGCCTTCCTTCGATTGTTCGGCGCGGATGCTGCGCAGGATGGCGGCTGCCGTGTTGTTGTCCACGCTTGCCAAGGCGTCGTCCAGAACCAGCAAAGGGGAATCCACGAGCAGGGCCCGTCCCAAGGAGGTGCGTTGCCGCTGGCCTCCGCTCAAGGTGATGCCCCGCTCCCCTACCAGGGTTTCGTAGCCATCGGGAAAGCCCTTGATGTCTGCCTCGAGACGGGCCTGTTGGGCAGCCCGCTCCACCCGGGAGAACGGCGCCTCCGGGTCCCCATAACGGAGGTTTTCGGCCAACGAGGCCGTAAACAGGAAGCCCTCCTGGGGCACCAGTCCCACCAGCCCGCGCAGGTCAGACAAGGTCAGGCGGGTGATGTCGTTGCCATCGATCCAAAGTTGGCCGCTGGGCACTTCCACCATGCGACCCAGGGCCCTGGCCAGGGTGGTTTTGCCACAACCCACCGGCCCCACGACGGCCACCAGTTCCCCTGGGGCCACCGAGAAACTCACGTCCAGGAGTGCCGGCCGGGAGCTACCTGGATAGGAGATGGTGAGACCGCGGGCTTCGATGGCTCCTTGGCCTAACCCCCCCTGGCCCGATCGGTCGACCCGTACCGGTTCGAGGGGCGAGACAATCCGGGGCTTGCGCTGCAGGATTTCCTCAATTCTCTCCAGGCTCACCTGGCCGGTTTGGAAGGTGTTGAGGGTGAAACCCAGCAGGGCCGTGGGGAACACCAACCGTTCCACGAACAGGATCAGCGCCACGATGTCGCCAATGCTCAGCCGGCCCGATTCGAGTTGGCCGCTGCCGAGGGCCAACAGGATCAGCAAGCTGATCGATGAAATCCCTTCCAAAAGGGGGAACAGGGTGCTGCGGGTGCGTGCCAGGTTGAGGGCCGCATCCCGATAGATCCGGTTGCGTCCGGCGAAGGCGGTTTGTTCCGTCGCCTCCTGGCCGTAGATCTTGATGGCGCTGATACCCGAGAGGTCTTCCTGGATGAGATCACTCAAGGAGGCCAGGGCCTCTTGCTGGCGCCGCTGTTGGCGCATCATCCGGCCGCCAAACAGGCGCACCACCATGAGCATCAAGGGGTAAAGCCCAACGGCCGCAAGGCTCAGCCAGGGGTCAATCGCCAGCATCGCCGGCAAGGTAAGGGCATAGGCGAGGGCCGTATTGGTGAGACTGAGGACGGCGAAGCCGAGCAGGCGCCGCACGTTTTCCACATCACTGGTCGCCCGGCTGATCACCTCACCGCTGCCGGTGGTTTGCACCCAGCCGGGCTCCTGTTTCAACAGGTGGTCGAAAATCTGCTGCTTGAGATCGGCCTCCACCTGGCGGCCCACCCCAAACACCAACATCCTGGAAATCAGCCGTACGCCCCCCATCACGGTGGCCAGCACCACGATCAGCGCCGCTGCATGCAGCAAATCGCGCAGGGCAAATCCGTCCTGCAGGTCGTCGATCACCTGCCTGACCAGCAGTGGAATCGAGACACTGAGCACGTTGACAACCACCAACGCCAAGGCCCCAAGAAGGACGGCCTTTCTGTGGGGGCGCAGGTAGCGCCCGATGAGATCGGCTCGAAAGGCGCCCACGTTGGCGGTGATCACAACTGCAGGCCAACCTAGGGAGGTCCATCCCCGTCAAGCTGATTCAACGCGTTGCGTCCCCGATGCCTGTTTCCGCCGTGTCAGTCGATCAAACCCATCCCCTCTACGCGACCGATCGCGATGCCATCGATCGGCTTCTGGCCGTCGAAGTGCCAGCGGATGAGCATCTTGTGGATGCGGCCCGGCTGTTCATGCGTTACGAGGGCTTTCCTGGTGCCCCTGATCTCAAGGACGACCTGGCCAAAGCCCTGCGCCTCTGGGGCCTTAGCCGCGACCAACTGCACCTGCGCACCCGTCAGATTTGGGCCGATGGTTTCCGCCCCGCCCCGGTTAGCAACGAGGCAGCCAGCGAAGCCGTGGGTTCAGGTTTTGATACTTCAGACCAGGAAGGCAACTAATCCAAACCACCCATCCAGCCCACGGTGAGATTCCTAATCCGTCTCTATTGATGGCCAAATCCGCCGTCTTCGGGTGATAGTGGAAACGTCCCCATCACCCGGCCCGGTGTGCTTTGCACCCGGGCTTTTTTCTGCCCATTTTTGGGCGACCGGTTCCTGAATCCCATCGTTAGCCATGACCGCTTCAAGGAGCTGGCCCGCCCTGCTCAACCAACTTTTATTGCGGCAAGACCTCACCGCTGAGCAGGCGGGGGGCCTGATGGAGGGATGGCTCGAAGCCCAGATTGACCCCGTGCTCACCGGTGGCCTGCTGGTGGCCCTCAGCGCCAAGGGAGTCAACGGCGAAGAACTGGCTGGGATGGCCCAGGTGCTGCGCCAGGCCTGTGCGATGCCGCCATCGCGACCGGCACTGCATCTGGTGGACACCTGCGGCACGGGGGGGGATGGGGCCAACAGCTTCAATATCTCCACGGCGGTGGCCTTCGTGGCTGCTGCCTGTGGCGCCTCCGTTGCCAAGCACGGGAACCGCAGTGCCAGCGGCAAGGTGGGCTCAGCCGATGTGCTCGAAGCCCTCGGCATTTGTCTTGGGGCACCCCAGGAGCAGGTGGTGGCAGCCCTGGGCCAGGCAGGGCTCACCTTCCTCTTTGCACCGGGTTGGCATCCAGCCCTGGTGGGGCTGGCACCCCTGCGGCGCAGTTTGGGCATTCGCACCGTGTTCAACCTGCTGGGCCCGCTGGTCAATCCACTGCGGCCCGACAGCCAGGTGTTGGGGGTGGCGAGGTTGGAGCTGCTCGATCCAATGGCCGAGGCCCTCGCCCACCTGGGGTTGGAGCGGGCCGTGGTGGTCCATGGGGCTGGCGGTCTCGATGAGGCATCCCTGGCAGGCCCCAACACCCTGCGTCTGGTGGAGGCGGGCCAGATTCGTGCTGCCGAACTTGACCCTGGGGCCCTTGGCTTGGAGCTAGCCCCCATCGAGGCCCTCGCCGGGGGTGATTTGGCCCTGAATCGCTCCATTCTTGAAGCCGTTTTGCAAGGCCGCGGCAGCCAGCCCCAGGGGGATGTGGTGGCCCTGAATGCGGCCTTGGTGCTCTGGGCGGCAGGCGTGGTCGATGCCGTGCCAGAGGGATTGGCCCTGGCCCAACGGGCCGTGGCCGATGGCCTTGGCTGGCAGAAGCTCCTCGCCCTGCGTCAGGCCCTGCCCGCCCCCCTTGCGGGATGATGGGGGGATCTGTACTGCCTCTTTTGAGCGAGTCTGCCGCTGCGGCTGTTCTTGTCCTCGCCGATGGCACCGTGCTGCGCGGACAGGGTTTTGGTGCAACGGGAACGGTCCTTGGCGAAGTGGTGTTCAACACCGGCATGACCGGTTACCAGGAAGTCATGACCGATCCGAGCTATTCGGGTCAGCTCGTGACCTTCACCTATCCCGAGCTCGGCAATACGGGGGTCAATGCCATCGACCAGGAAGCCGATCGGCCCCACGTGCGCGGGGTCATTGCCCGGCAGCTGGCCCCCGCAGCGAGCAACTGGCGTGCGGAAGGGGACCTACGGCAGTGGTTGGATCGCCATGGCGTTGTGGGCATTGCCGGGGTCGATACCCGGGCCCTGGTGCGCCATCTCCGCGACGGGGGCGCCGTGAATGGGGCCATCAGCAGTGATGGCACCTCCCCCCAAGCGCTCCTCGAGCAGGTGCGTTCTGCCCCCTCCATGACCGGACTCAACCTGGCGGCCCAGGTAAGCACCCGGGAGCCTTACACCTGGACCAAGCCTTGCCCTGCGGCCTTCGATGCGCGGTTGCAGAGCAACCCAGAACGGCCGTTCCATGTGGTGGCGATCGATTTCGGAATCAAGCGGGCCATCCTCGAGCGCCTGGTGGCCCATGGCTGCACGGTCACCGTGCTGCCGTCAGACAGCAGCCTGGAGCAGGTGTTGTCCCATCAGCCTGAGGGGGTGTTCCTCTCCAATGGCCCCGGCGATCCGGCTGCCGTGAGCGAGGGCATTGCCCTGGCGGCAGGTTTGCTGAAGCAGGCCAATCTGCCTGTCTTTGGCATTTGTCTTGGCCATCAGATTTTGGGCTTGGCCCTCGGCGGAGCCAGTTTCAAACTGGGCTACGGCCATCGCGGCCTCAACCATCCCTGCGGCACGCCCGGCCAGGTCGAAATCACCAGCCAGAACCATGGCTTCGCCCTTGATGCGGGTTCCCTTCCTGACGATCGGGTGGAGATCACCCATCTCAACCTCAACGATCGAACGGTGGCCGCTCTGGCGATGCGTCAGCAGCCAGTCTTTGGGGTTCAATATCACCCAGAGGCCAGCCCGGGGCCCCACGACGCAGACCACCATTTCGGCCGCTTTGTTGCCTTGATGGAGGAGCGTCGTTAGGGCGTTTGGCGCAGAGATGGGGCGCTTCTGGTGCGACGTCTGCAGCTCCAATTTTCCTCCCTACAGTTCATCCCAGACCTGATCTGGGGGACTCGAGCTATTAACGACCTGCAGCGATTGACGGTCTCCCTGCGGGGTGGCTTTGAACAGCAGGCCCAGTGCCAGCTGTTCCGTTTCACCGGCCAGCTGGACACCTATTCCGACAAACAATTTGTTGAATTTTTGGGCACCCACCGCCAAGACAGGAAACCCCTGCTGATCGACCTCACCCATATCGATTTCATCGATTCGTCTGGGCTTGGTGCGTTGGTCCAGTTGGCCAAGCACTGCCAGGACGAGAAGCAGCCCTTCCTGGTGGTGGGCAACGCCCGGGTGAAGCAGACGGTGAAATTGGTGCGACTGGAGCAGTTTCTCCATCTCCAGCCCGACCTCGACACGGCAATGGGCACGATCTCTGCTTGAGCAAGCTCGCTGCTTGAGCAAGCTTGTTGGCTGATTAGCCTCGCCGCTTGCGCTGTTGTTCCCCGAACCCGTGCCACCTGCTCCCTCCCCAGGTTGGTTGTCCTCCTCCGGGTGGTTAGACGGTCTTAAACCTGCCCCCCCCAGTGGAGACCTGGGCCCGCTCCAGTTGGCCTGGTTAGGGGATGCCGTTTGGGAATTGCACCAACGCCTCTTGCGTTGCCGTCTGCCTGCCAAGTCCCAGCTGTTGCATGCCGAAGTGGTGCAGGTGGTCAAGGCTGGCGCCCAGGCCGAGGCCCTCGGCCGTCTGGAAGGCCTGCTGCGCGAGAGCGAGATCGACATGGTTCGCCGCGGCCGTAATCGGGCAGGTCGGGGCCCTCGCAATGGGGACCCGGGTGCCTACGGCCAGGCCACGGGTTTTGAGGCCCTGCTCGGCTGGTTGTTTCTCCATGACCCCCCGCGGTTGGCCGAGCTGCTAGATCACTTGAAGGAAAACGATCCATAACCCCTGCCAGGATTTTTTATGAGCCCTCGATTTGAGCGCGGACCAGACAAGCGGATGGGCGCAGGTGGTCGCGGAGCGGGTCGTCCCCAACGCTTTTCGGGCCCGAAGCCTGAATGGAAGCGCGACGCCGATGCTGGGGGCCGGGAGAGGCCGTCCCGCGACGGTGGTTCCCGTGAAAGCGGTTCCCGTGAAAGCGGTTCCCGTGGGGCTGGCCCCCGGGATGCCTGGTCGCGCGCTGGCGGCGCCCGTGACGGTGGCGGACGGGATGGTGGAGCCCGCTATGGGGGCGGACGGGATGGCGGACGGGATGGGGCGCCAAGAGATGCCAGCCGTTTCAAGGTTCGCCGAGAGGCAGGCGGTGCCAGGGATGCGTTTCGTCCCAGCAGTCGGGGTGAACGTCCCTACGGGGATCGCCCCTCCGGCGGTACTGCTTCCGGTGATCGGGCCTACGGAGCCCGCCGCAGCCCAGATCGGCCCAAGTTTGGCGATCGGCCCCGATTTGAGCGTCAGTCTTCGGATGTGGGCCCGTCAGAACGCGGCTCCTTTGAGCGGGGTCCCTCTGAGCGCGGTCCCTCTGAGCGGGGATCCTTCGATCGCCGTCCTGGTGGCCGTCCCGCGGGTCGTCCAGCTGGGCGCTTTGGTTCCCCCCGTTTTGGGGCCGGCCGGCCGGATGGGCCCAGGCCCGACCGTCGCAATTTTGTTGCCCCCCGCCCTGACGGCGGCCGAGATCGGACAGGCTCCCGGCCGCTGATCGTGGCCGTGGAAGCCCAGGGTTCGGCGGGTGAGGCCGAACGCCATAGCAATGAGCCGGCGGCCGATTTGATTTGGGGGCGCCACAGCGCCCAGGCCGTGCTGGAAAGTGGCCGGCCCATCCACCGCATCTGGTGCACGCCAGAGATGCGGTTCAGCCCCAAGTTCCTGCAATTGCTTAGGGAGGCCAAAGCCTCTGGTGTTCTCGTTGAAGAGGTGACCTGGGCCCGCTTGGGCCAACTCACCGGCGGAGCCGTGCACCAGGGCATTGCCCTGCAAACGGCCGCCGCCGAAACCCTTGACCTGCCCACTCTGATTGAGGGCTGTGCCGCCATCGGAGAGCCCGCCCTGCTCATGGCGGTTGATGGCCTGACCGACCCCCACAACCTGGGGGCCATCGTGCGTAGTGCCGAAGCCCTTGGCGCCCACGGGCTTGTGCTGCCCCAGCGCCGGAGTGCAGGCCTAACCGGATCGGTGGCCAAAGTGGCGGCCGGAGCCTTGGAGCACCTCCCGGTGGCCAGGGTGGTCAACTTGAACCGTGCCCTCGACACCCTCAAGCGGGAGGGCTACCGGGTTGTGGGTCTTGCCGGCGAAGGAACCGTGAGCCTGGAAGAGGCTGATCTCGATGGCCCGCTGGTGATCGTCACAGGTTCTGAGTCCGATGGCCTTTCGATGCTGACCCGCCGTAATTGCGACCAACTGGTCCGGATCCCCCTGCGCGGGGCTACCCCAAGCCTGAATGCCTCCGTTGCAACGGCCCTGCTGCTGTATGAGGTGGCTCGCCGTGGCTGGATGAAGGGTCTGAAAGGGTCCCAGCCAGCCCCTCGCATTGTTCGGCCCCAGTTGCCGGCCCCTGCCCTCAGGGCGGTTGGTGGGGAAGCCACGACTGAGGAAGCCAGTATTGACTCCACGGCTGCTTCTGAGGATGCCGAGTTGACCCCAGCTGCGTTTGACGAAGCTGAGTTTGATTCAGCTGACTCAGATGGAGCTGAGTTTGATGCGCCCAGCACCGCCGAGGCCGGCACCCCTGATCCCAGCGTGGCATCAGCGCAGGAGCCTGCCGCAACCCTTGGAGTGCCTGGGGAAAACCTTGAGAATGCGCCAGGTCACGTTGTAGTCCAAGGCGCAGATCAAGGCTCTGACCAACCCGTTTTGGACCTGGATATGGCGCCCCCAACCCCGGCTGGGTTTAACGGAGACATCCAGTTGTGAACACCGACGCACCCGAAGGACACCAAGCCGGGCACAATGGACCGATAGCTGTCTCTGCTCCATGAACGCCTTGCTTGGCCCTGCGCGCAGCTGCGCCAATGGTTTGGGCCTGGCGTGGTGGGCCCGGGTTGAGACCCGTTCGCCCAATGTGACCTATTGGTTTGGTCCCTACCTGCGGCGGCGGACCCTGGAAACCCAACTCCCCCCCTTCCTCAGTGACCTTAAGGCCGAGGGTGTGGCGTCGCTCGACTACAGCGTTGTGCGGAGCCGCCGCCAGGAACCGCTGACTGAGCCAGGCTGATAGCGTCCAGTCCAACTGGTCATTGGTTGGATGGGGATCGCTGAATGGCGGCAGCAACTCAGCAAGGGCGAGGTTTCGGCCCGGGAGCTCACCGACCATCACCTCCAGCGGATCAGTGATGTTGATCCCAGCGTCCATGCCTTCTTGGAGGTCACCCAGGATCGGGCCCGCTTCGACGCCGATCGCATCGATGCGGCGCGGGCGGCCGGTGAGACCCTCCCGCCCTTGGCAGGCATCCCCCTAGCAATCAAAGACAACCTCTGCACCCAGGGGATTCGCACCACCTGCTCCAGCCGAATGCTGGAGAACTTCGTGCCCCCCTATGAGTCGACGGTGACCGACCGGCTCTGGAAGGCCGGAGCCGTGATGCTTGGCAAAACCAACCTCGATGAGTTCGCCATGGGCAGCTCCACCGAGACATCGGCCTTTGGTGCGAGCCGCAATCCCTGGAACCTGGAGAAGGTGCCCGGGGGCAGCTCGGGCGGCAGTGCGGCTGCCGTGGCTGCCGGCGAGTGCATGGCCTCGCTGGGCTCCGACACGGGCGGCTCGATCCGCCAGCCGGCGGCCTTCTGTGGTGTGGTGGGCCTCAAGCCCACCTACGGCCGGGTCAGCCGCTGGGGCTTGATTGCCTTTGCCAGTTCCCTCGATCAGGTGGGTCCCTTCACCCACTCGGTGGCCGATGCTGCCGAGTTGCTGCAGGTCATGGCCGGTGAGGATCCCCGGGATGCCACCTGCCTGAAGGCCCCCGTACCTGACTACGCCGCCGCCCTCCAGCAGCCGATCGCCGGATTGCGGGTGGGCCTGGTGCGTGAGTGTTTTGAGGCCGAGGGCCTTGATCCCCAGGTGAAGGCCTCGGTGATGGCTGCTGCTGAGCAACTCCAGGCCCTGGGTTGTGAGTTGGTGGATGTGAGTTGCCCCCGTTTTAACGACGGCATCGCCACCTACTACGTGATCGCCCCTTCCGAGGCCTCCGCCAACCTGGCGCGCTATGACGGGGTCAAATATGGCTATCGCACTGGCGACGCCCAGGGATTGGCCCAGATGACCGCCCGCAGCCGTGCCGAAGGCTTTGGCGATGAGGTTCAGCGCCGGATCCTGATCGGCACCTATGCCCTCTCTGCCGGCTATGTCGATGCCTATTACAAAAAGGCCCAGCAGGTGCGCACCCTGATTCGCCGCGATTTCGATCGGGCCTTTACCGGTGTCGACGTGCTGCTCACGCCCACCTCCCCTACCACCGCCTTTGGTTTTGGGGCCCACAGCGAGGATCCCCTGGCGATGTATCTGGCGGACCTGCTGACGATCCCTGCCAACATGGCCGGCTTGCCCGCCATCAGCCTGCCCTGTGGCTTTGATTCCCAGGGTTTGCCCATTGGGCTGCAGTTGATCACCAATGTGCTTGAGGAGCCCCGTTTGCTTCAGGTGGCCCACCACTACGAAGGCGCGGCCCGGGTGATGGAGAAGCGGCCTGCGGCTGCCCTAGTGCCCTAGATCTGGCACCACATCTGGTGTGGGCTGTCCGTAGCTGGCAGTTTTCCCACTGGATCTTGCGTTCCTCCCCTAGCCTGGGGAACCCCCTTCGGCGCACCGCTTGGCCTTCGTCCCGCTCCACAACCACAGCGATTACAGCCTGCTGGATGGGGCGACCCAGTTGCCAGCGATGGTGGATCGTGCCGTGGAGCTTGGGATGCCCGCCCTGGCCCTCACCGACCACGGTGTGATGTATGGGGCCATTGAGCTTCTCAAGCTCTGCACGGCTGCCGGGATTAAGCCGATCATCGGCAATGAGATGTATGTCATCAATGGATCCATTGATGACCCCCAACCCAAGAAGGAACGGCGGTATCACCTCGTGGTGCTGGCAAAAAATGCCACCGGTTACCGCAATTTGGTGAAGCTCACCAGCATCAGCCATCTGCGCGGCATGCGGGGACGGGGCATTTTTTCGCGGGCCTGCGTCGATAAGTCGCTCCTCAAGCAATACAGCGAAGGCCTGATGGTGGCGACGGCCTGCCTGGGAGGGGAAATCCCCCAGGCGATCCTGCGGGGCCGGCCCGATGCGGCAAGGGATGTGGCCCGCTGGTACCAGGAGGTCTTCGGCGACGACTTCTACCTCGAGATCCAGGACCACGGGGGCATGGAAGACCGGATCGTCAATGTGGAGATGGCGCGTATCGGGGCTGAGCTGGGTATCCCGTTGATTGCCACCAACGATGCCCACTACCTCAGTGCCAACGATGTGGAGGCCCACGACGCCTTGCTGTGTGTGCTTACGGGCAAGCTGATCAGCGACGAAAAACGGCTTCGCTACACCGGCACCGAATACATCAAGGGTGAGGCCGAGATGCTCGCCCTCTTTGGTGACCACCTGGAACCCGAGGTGGTTGCTGAAGCCGTGGCCAACACGGCCAGGGTGGCCGAGAAGGTTGAGGCCTACGACATCCTGGGCCGCTATCAGATGCCCCGCTTCCCGATCCCCGAGGGGCATACGTCGGTGAGCTATCTCACGGAAGTTGCGGAACAGGGACTGCGGGATCGGCTCAAGATTGGGCCCGAGCAAGCCTTCGATGCGGTCTATGGAGAACGGCTGAGCTTTGAGCTCGAGGTGATGGAGCAGATGGGTTTCCCCACCTACTTCCTTGTGGTGTGGGATTACATCAGATTTGCCCGGGAGAGTGGGATTCCGGTGGGACCGGGCCGGGGATCGGCGGCGGGCTCGCTTGTGGCCTATGCCCTTGGCATTACCAACATTGATCCGGTCCAAAACGGTTTGTTGTTTGAGCGGTTCTTGAACCCCGAACGCAAGTCGATGCCGGATATTGATACAGACTTCTGCATCGAGCGCCGCGCCGAGGTGATCGATTACGTCACCCAGCGTTATGGCGAAGCCAAGGTGGCCCAAATCATCACCTTCAACCGGATGACATCAAAGGCCGTGCTGAAAGATGTGGCACGGGTGTTGGATATTCCCTACGGCGATGCTGATCGCCTGGCCAAACTCATTCCTGTGGTTCGTGGTAAACCGGCCAAGCTCAAGGAGATGATTGGCTCCGAATCACCGGCCCCAGAATTCCGCGAGAAGTATGAGGGTGACCCGCAGATTAAGCGCTGGGTCGATATGGCTATGCGCATCGAAGGCACCAACAAAACCTTTGGAGTCCACGCCGCTGGCGTGGTGATTGCGGCTGAACCCCTCGATGAGTTGGTGCCCCTGCAGCGCAACAACGACGGCCAGGTGATCACCCAGTACTTCATGGAAGACGTGGAGGCGATGGGCCTGCTGAAGATGGACTTTTTGGGGCTTAAAAACCTCACCATGATCGAGAAGACCGTCGATCTGGTTGCCCAGAGCAGTGGGATTCGGGTCGACCCCGATGATCTGCCCCTCAATGATGAGGGCACCTATGCGCTGTTGGCCCGGGGGGATTTGGAGGGCATTTTCCAACTCGAATCGAGTGGCATGCGCCAGATCGTGCGAGACCTCAAGCCATCATCGCTGGAAGATATTTCTTCAATCCTTGCCCTCTACCGGCCGGGTCCTTTGGATGCGGGCCTCATTCCGAAGTTCATCAACCGCAAGCACGGGCGCGAAGCGATTGATTTCGCCCACGTCAAATTGCAGCCGATTCTGCAGGAAACCTACGGAATCATGGTCTACCAGGAGCAGATCATGAAGATCGCCCAAGACCTGGCTGGTTACTCCTTGGGTGAAGCGGACTTGCTCCGCCGTGCCATGGGTAAGAAGAAGAAAAGTGAGATGGAGAAGCACCAGAGTCAGTTTGTTGATGGTGCCACCCAGCGGGGTGTTGATCCCCGGGTTGCCGAATCCCTGTTTGAGCAAATGGTGTTGTTTGCCGAGTACTGCTTCAACAAAAGCCATTCCACGGCCTATGGCGCTGTGACCTACCAAACCGCCTATCTCAAGGCCCACTATCCAGTGGCCTACATGGCGGCGCTGCTCACGGTGAATGCCGGCGCCAGCGACAAGGTGCAGCGCTACATCGCTAACTGCAACGCCATGGGCATCGAAGTGATGCCGCCCGATGTGAATGCATCGGGGGTCGACTTCACCCCCGTTGGTGATCGCATCCTGTTTGGCCTTTCGGCGGTCCGCAATTTGGGAGATGGGGCGATCCGCCAACTGATTGAGGCCCGTCAGGTCGATGGGTCCTTTGGCTCGTTGGCCGAGCTGTGCGACCGCATCCCCGGCCAGCAGCTCAACCGCCGGGCCCTGGAGGCCCTCATCCACTCCGGTGCCCTCGACAACCTGGAGCCCCATGGCAACCGGGCCCAGTTGATGGCCGACCTCGACCTGGTGGTGGACTGGGCCAGTTCCCGGGCCAAGGACCGGGCCAGTGGCCAGGGCAATTTGTTCGATTTACTCGCAGCCGCTGACGCCGGTTCCCCGGACGGCAGCGGTCCGGCTGATCTCAGCACGGCCCCGAAGGCAGCACCGGTCCGCGACTACCCCCCCACTGAAAAGTTACGGCTGGAAAAGGAGTTGGTGGGCTTCTACCTCTCGGACCACCCCCTC
>CAMDSS010000012.1 GCA_945907085.1 Cyanobium sp. NIES-981
GCCTTGCACTGGAAGCTGGCGATGTCCACGACGCGACCGTTCACGGTCACGTGGCCATGGTTCACCAGCTGGCGGGCACCGGGAACGGTGGGGCCAAAACCGAGGCGGAAGCAGACGTTGTCGAGCCTGTTTTCCAAAAGCTTGAGCAGGTTGGTTCCGGTGGAACCCTCCTGGGCACGGGCTTTCTTCACGTAGCGAACCAGCTGACGTTCGGAAATGCCGTAGTTGAAGCGAAGCTTCTGCTTCTCTTCGAGGCGGATGGCGTATTCGGAGCGCTTGCGACGGGCTTGGCCGTGCTGACCGGGGGGATAAGACCGCTTGGCGGACTTACGGGTGAGACCGGGAAGGTCTCCCAAGCGCCGCGTAATCCTCAGTCGAGGGCCGCGGTAGCGAGACATGAAAAGGAATGCATGGGACGGAATGGGGCTGCCAAGGCAACCCATGGCGCTGGAGCATCGAGCATGCTGGGGAGATCCCCCGCAGGTCCGCGCTTTGCTGCGCCAACGGTCGATCCTATCGGTTGGTCCCCGGGCCCTCGGCATGGACGAGGTTCCCTCGGCATCGGGCTGGCTAGGGACGGTCTTGCTGGCTGTGATTGGTTTCTACCGCCACTGGATTTCGCCCCTGCTGGGCCCCCGCTGCCGCTTCATCCCCAGCTGCAGCGCCTATGGCCTCGAGGCGATCGCCCGCCATGGGGCGGCCCGGGGCAGTTGGCTGACCCTCAGGCGGCTGCTGCGTTGCCATCCCTGGACGCCCTGTGGCTGCGACCCGGTGCCCGATTGATGCCTGCACTGGAGGGCCAGCTGCTCTTGTTCACCCGCCAGGGCTGCTGCCTCTGCGACGGCCTGGAGGAGAAATTGGCGGCCCTGGTGCCCGCCCCCGCGTTCACCCGCATTGATGTGGATGGCGACCCGGCCCTGCAGGCCCGCTACGGCCTCGAGGTGCCGGTGTTGGCGGTGGCCAAGGGGCCTGCTGACTGGCAGGAGTTGCCCCGGGTTCCGCCCCGGCTCAGCGGGGATGGCCTGGCCGTTTGGTTGCACAAGAATGGTTTTGCTGGCCAGCAGGCTTAGAAAGGCGCCAGCTGGCTGATGCCCCCCATGGCCCCGTTGCTCCATCCGCTCCTGGCCCAGGTGGGATTGGAGGTGCCGGCTGGTTTGGTGAATGGGGAGATCACAGATCTGACCTGCGATTCCAGGCGGGTGGGCCCAGGCACCCTGTTTGTGGGGTTGCCCGGGGCCCAGGTGGATGGCGGCAGCTTCTGGCCCCAGGCCATCGCGGCGGGAGCGGCGGCGGCCCTGATTGGTGAGGCGGCGGCGGCGGCCAACCCACCGGCGGCGGGGGACGCCGTGGTGGTGGTGCCCGATCCGGTGGCCCAGTGGGCCGGGGCGTTGGCGGCGGAGTTCTGGGGGCGCCCGAGCGGGGCCATGGCCTTGATCGGGGTGACCGGCACCAATGGCAAAACCACCACCTCCTATTTGATGGAGCACTTGGCGGCAGCGGCCCAGCGTCCTGCCGCCCTGTTTGGCACCCTGGTGAACCGCTGGCCGGGCCATAGCGTGACGGCCCAACACACCACGGCCTTTGCCGACCTGCTCCAGGCCCAGTTGGCCCAGGCGGTGGCTGCGGGGGCGGCCATTGGGGCCATGGAGGTGAGCTCCCATGCCCTCGATCAACACCGGGTGGCGGGCTGTGGATTTGCGGGGGCGGTGTTCACAAACCTCACCCAGGACCACCTCGACTACCACCCGTCGATGGAGGCCTATTTCGAGGCCAAGGCGCGCCTGTTTGAGGCCCCCTTGCTGGGTGGTGCTGTCGCTGGTGCAACGGGTGACGAAAAGGCTGGGAGCGCCGTGGTGAATGGCGACGATGCCTGGGGGGCCCGCTTGATCGAGCGGCTCAAGCCCCGCCTGGGCGAGCGCTGCTGGCGCAGTTCCCTGGTGGATGCCAGTGCTGAGTTGCATGTCAGGGGCCTGGAGCTGGGGGCGGCCGGCATGGCCGGCACCCTGGTGAGCCCGGTGGGGGAAGGGCGCTTCACCACGCCCCTGGTGGGGGCCTTTAACGCCATGAACCTCCTTCAGGCCGTGGGTGCCCTGCTGCAACAGGGGCTGCCCCTGCCTGCCTTGCTCGATGGCCTGGCCAGCTTCAACGGGGTGCCGGGCCGGATGGAGCGGGTGACCGTGGTGCCTGAAGGTGCACCTCCCGGCGCGACAGCTGCGGCCCTACCGGCGGTGGTGGTGGATTACGCCCACACCCCCGATGGCCTTGAAAATGCCCTGGCCGCCTGCCGGCCCTTCTGCCAGGGCCAACTGATTTGTGTGTTTGGCTGCGGCGGTGACCGGGACCGCAGCAAGCGGTCCCAGATGGGGGCGATTGCGGCCCGGCTGGCCGACCAGGTGGTGGTGACTTCCGACAACCCCCGCACGGAGGATCCAGCCCGCATCCTGGCGGACGTGGTGGCGGGGATTCCAGCTGGACTAGCCCCGGGGGTGGAGGGGGATCGGGCCGTGGCGATTGCCCGGGCCATCGCTGCTGCGGGCCCCCAGGACCTGGTGCTGATCGCGGGCAAGGGCCCCGAGGACTATCAGATCCTGGCAACGGGCCGCATCCATTTCGATGACCGGGAAGAGGCGGCCCAAGCCCTGCGCGCCAGGCTGTAGCCGCTAGGGGGCCAGGCCTGGGAGGGCTTCGATCAGCCGGCTGATGTCGGCGGCGGTGGTGGTGAGGTGGGTGCAGGCCCTGAGGCAGTGGGGATCATCCAGGCTGCGCAGCCAGATCCCTTGGGCTCCGAGCTGGGCCACAACGGCCTCGGGCGCTGGCCTCTCCAGGGTGAAGCTCACCAGGCCGGCGGGTGGGGGCGTTTGCAGCAGGGTTTGGGCCCCGGGCACCGCTTGGAGCTGCTCCCAGAGCTGGTGGCTGAGGGCCGTAATGGTGGCGTGGCGCTGCTCGGCGCTGCCTTCGGCTTCGAGCAAGGCGAGGGAGCTGTTGAGCCCGGCGAACAGGGGGATGCAGGAGGTGGCTACCTCAAAGCGGCGGCTGTCGGTGTGGAAGCCACTGCCAGCTTGGTTCTCATGGCTGAGGCTACGCCAGCCGATCAGGGTGGGTTGGGCCTCCACCAGCACCCGCTCCGACAGGGCCATGGCCCCCAGACCCTCGGGCCCACAGCACCACTTATGGCCCGTGCAGCCGTAGATATCGGCGGCTGCAGCCGCTTCTGCCACGGGGATGCTGCCCAGGGATTGGGCCGCATCCACCAGCAGGTAGGGGTGGTTGGGGTGGCCGGCCAATTGGTCGGCCACGGCGGCGATGGGCATCAGCTGGCCCGTGTTCCACAGCAGGTGGGAGAGCACCACCAGCCGGGTTTTTGGGGATAGGGCTGCCTCCAGCCGCCCTTGCACGGCCATGGCGGCGCTAGGCGCATCGCTCCGCAGGTCGGCCACGGCCAAGCTGGTGATCACGAGCCCATGGCGGCGGGCCAATTCGTGGCAGGCCGCCACCACGCCGGGATGCTCGCAATCGCTGATCAGCAGTTCATCGCCGGTTTGCCACGGCAGGCCCCAGAGGGGCAACACACAGGCCGTGGTCACGTTTTCGCTAAAGGCAACCCGATGGGTTCCCACCCCAAACCATTGGCCCAGGTGCTGACGCAACCGGCTGGTGGTGCCTTCGATTAGGGGCCACACTGCACCGGTGAAGGGACCCAGCTCCTGGATCTGGCCCCAGGTGCTGGTGATGGCCTCGAGGGAAGGGGTGGGCAGCGGGCCCTGGCCGCCGTAGTTGAAGTAGGTCTTGTTGGCCAGGGCGGGCATCAGGGCCCTCAGGTCTTGTTGCTCCATCTGTGGTCTCGTGATTAGGGTGTGACTAAAGCTGTAGCTAAAGGTGGCCTTCAGGAAGCACCCCACATACGTCCGAAAGGCACGCAATGGGTACCAGCTCCAACGGGGTGTCCCGAAGGATGTACAGCCAATCATCGGCAAAGCGCTGTGGAGTGAGCCCGGCGGTGCGACCTATCGAGAGGCCCATGCCAGATCGCCAGGGTTTGTGGCCCGTACAGACCGGGACATCGCGGTTGCTCGGGGGCAGTTGCTCCTTAGCCCTGAGGAGCTGATTGATGCCCTTCCAAAGGCTTATGACCTCAAGGATCCAGAGATTGTGGCCCTGCTTGAGGAAGGGGCGGACGTAGCGGTTGAAGAGAGATGGATGACTGCTGAGCAAAGACAGCGCTACTTGCGTGTCCTAGCAGGCGAGGAGGAACCAAGATCTCACCTGACAGCAGAAGAGCTGATCCAAAAGGCCAAGACCCTTAAGAGCCCTGCTGAAAGGACAGTGGCGGGGTGGAGCAAGGCACTATCGGATTTTCTTGGCTTTGCTGGGGTTGGCCATCCAACAGCCGCCGCGAGAGAGCACGCCGTTGCTTACCGCAGCCACCTATTGGAACGGGTCAAGCCAAATACAGCAAAGACAACGCTGGCTTATCTGGGTGGCTTGTGGTCAGTACTCAATGAGATTTATTCCGACCAGCCACACATCTTCCAGGGACTGACGAAGCGGATCAAGGTGATCAAGACAAGAAAGGTTGAGGTTCATGTTGAAGATCCTGATTCATGGCAGGGGAATCAAAATCATTTGTTGATCCTCAAAATCTTGTACTTCACAGGGGCAAGGCTGGCTGAAATCGCTGGTCTGATGGCGGAGGACCTACTGGAAGATCGGATTTTGATTCGTCCCAATGAAAAGCGTTCATTGAAAACAGATGCTTCTGAGCGAGAGATTCCTCTTCATCCACGACTGAAAGAGCTTGTCTCTCCTCTTAGAGGACAACAGGGGCTTCTTTGGCCTTCCCAGTTTCAACAGGCCACAAGCCGCTGGGGGGTAAACCTTTCGAAGCCCGCGAAGCTGATCACAGGCGTTAGCCCTAAGGGCCTGAGAGATCGGGCTGCAACGGTCTTGCGTGGCGCTGGGAAGAATGAAGCTTTGGTGGTGCGCCTTTTGGGGCATACCCCCAACTGGATCTCCTCGGAGTACGGAGCCGTCCCCTGGGCGGAACTCGTTAAAGCCGTTGAGCTGCTCTGAAGCCCAAGAGGACCACGGATTCACCAGCGCGTCGACAAGCCATAAGAGGGAGTCCGAATAGCGAAATAAGGGAATCCATAGGGGAAGTGGTCAGAGGCGCCTCAGGAGTCCTTCTAGCAGTGTCAGAGATGGTCTGGGTTGGTGGAACCTTATCGCTGGCCTATCTACTTGCCGTGAGCACCAGCAGAGAAGGTGCTCTCTATTACCCAAGGGCCCAATCCAAGCCAGAAGCAGACACCCCCAAAGCCCAGTGGCTGCAGTTGATCTCAAGAGGGGGGTTACTAGTACCTGACCACCAAGTGATCGTGAGGCCACGGGTACCCGTGAAAGGGCTGTCTGTCGGACACCCGTATTGGGGGAAGAAGCCAGAATTCTGAACTGCTCAAAACCCAGTAGGGGCAATGGGTTCAGAGAGGTTGCACATTCCTATGGGGAAGTAACAATCCCCTAGCCCTGATCAGTCTCGGGCCAGTAAAAAAAGCTGCTCAATATTGATCGTGAACCTCAAAAGGACCAGTCATGATTTATTGATCAAAGTCCAGTAAAGCTAGATGGAAGAAGCTCCTAAGGCTGAATTTCTCTCAGACCACCTCAAGCCAGACCAAGACGGAAAGGCTGTAATCAGAGAAGAGCTGCCAAGGGTCAAGGCTGCTCTTGAAAAGATTCCAGAAGGAACCCTCGAGCAAGTAGGAATTTCCTACAGGTGGAAGACCTATTACGACACGTCGAGCCATACGGCTAGAAGTGGCAGGAGAAATAAAGAGCGAACTAAAGGGTACGGAAACAAAAGAGCCGAAGAGGTCAAGGTTGGTTTTCATCACCAAGAACTCAAGATGGTCAAGGCGTTGGCGGATCGATTTGGCTGCTCAGAAGCCGAAGCCATAAGGATTGCCGTCCATGAGACGCAAGCCCGTATGAAAGGAGGACAGCTTCGGAAGCTCTACAGCGACCCACAGTCAACCAAGCTAAACGCCTCTGAATCAAAGCTTCTCTGGATCAAGCAACAGTTTGAAGATGGTACCTGGATAGAACCGAGTAAATGGAAGGCCCAGAGGCTCAACGAAGAACTGGACTGGTGATCGTGGGTTGCCCCCTCAAGGGGAAGTTAGGAGCCCCCTCTTGAAAATCCTTTTGAAGGGGCCCAGAACGCTTGGCAGGAAAGGGGTTAGAGGAGATCAGGAAAGAGGTGGGTCACGTACGAAGAAGAAACACAAAACAACCAATTCAAGACCAACCAACCAAAACCCATAGAAAGCCACTCAACAAAGGCGTGACGCCGTTGGATCGAATCCAGCTGATTGGAATTGTCCTGCCGAGACAGAAAACCTGCAACCCGCAAATTATTCCGTAAAGTATGGAACCTAATAATAGGGCCGAAGCAGAGATGCTTGGGTTCAGCTTTAAATCGTCAATTATCAACAAAGCCTCTGATGATCAGCTAAGTAAACTGGGCCGTGGCTGGATATGGGCAAATAAAGGGACTATCGATCACCTAAAAACCTGTATCGCCGAGAAAGGATGGGCGGTTACCCCTGGTCGCTGGAAAGATGGTTGGAAAAATGGAAGCGAGGGACAATTCCTCGGTTCTTCAACAGCGTTTCTAGATTTCGATGGTGGGGTAAGCCTTACAACTATTGTGGCAGACCCTTTTATTCAGGAGTCAGCTGCCTTCATCTATACAACTGCTTCCCACGGCAAAAAAACCGGGGACAGGTTTCGAGTGGTATTCCAGCTAGATCAGCAGGTTCATGAACTAGATAAATTCAATAAAGTCATTAAAGGGCTTAAGAAACTTGTGCCGGGTTCTGACGATGCGATAACGGGCGTAAGCTGCCTGTTTGGAAATACCAGGGCTGAACTAATAGACTTCAAAGCCACAAACCGGCTTCCGATAGACAACTGTCTAGAAGAGTACAAACGACACTTCTCTCCGAAGCAAAGAATAGTCAAGAATCATTCATGCCAAGCCAATGACATGTTTGAAAAAACTGAAAATAGAACCCTTGACAATTTACGTGGCTGGCTGGAGAGCATACCATCCGATGGCTACGAAAAATGGATCAAGGTCGGCGCCTGGATCAAGTCAGTCTCTCTAAGTGAGGACATATCAGAGGAACAAGGTCTGGACCTTTTTAGTGAATGGAGTATTCAAAACTACATTGGAGAAAAGAACCGCCGAAATGATCTATTTGAAATTGAAAAAACCTGGGACGAGCTAAACGGTGGCACCTATGGACTGACGAAGATTCGGAACCTTCACTTTGATGAATTAGCAAAAAGATTGCTTTCTGAGTCGAATAAAACCGTATAAAAGCAAACGCATCTTAAACCCGTATTATTAAAAAGCAATGGTAAGTCAAACAAAGAGTGACACGCAAAATCGAGGCGTGATCGTGAATGAGATATTCAAAAGCCAAGACAATGAGGCAGTTGTTAATGCTTGCCGAATCGAACAGCTGATGAACAGACTCGAAGACTACGAGCTAGACATCGAAAATGACCACTGGGCTGAACAACAGGTAATAGAGAAAGAACTCAAGACTCGTGGGGTTAGTTACGGCCAGATCAGGTCCCGTCTCTTTGATCAGATTTGCACAAGTATGAAAATCAATCTGGCAAGCACCAGTGGCAATAAGATAACAAAAATCGATCCAAGTAAACTTCGTAAAAAAGCGTTTGAAGAAAGACAAAACTATCTTGTGCCAGGCTTTGTTGCTGACAAAAGAGATGTAATATTTTGGGGCGGTGCAGGCAGTGGAAAGACATACCTAACGTTAATGATGATCTGGGCGATGCTTGAACAACGGTTTTTCGGTGACAGTGATGAACCGTGTCCAGCATTTGCCAAAAAGGTCCTTTTTATTGCTGCTGACGGTGGCATTTCTGCGGTGGGAATCATTGGAGAATACCTGGCTAATCTTGGAGTGCTCGATAGCGAGCATCTCGACAACAAGATAGTCTTTTGGGGCGCAGATGAAGACGAAGGCATTCCCTCGTGGAATCTAAGAACTGGAAACCTAATACGGCTCCAAAGAGAACTTGAGTCTGGAGAGTATGGATTGGTAGTAATTGATTCGCTCAAGGCAGTATGTTCTAATACTCACTGGTCAATTGATGATCGCTCAATTGGTGACGTGATGCGTTTAGTCCAAAATGTGGTCTGCAAAAAAGCAGCTCTAGTATGGATTCATCATACGAATAAAAGCCGTTCAGAAAACTCTGACAAATCAGCTGGTGTGACCGACATTGTTGAACTTACATCCGGCAACATCCAATTCAAAAAAGAGAGAGATCAGAACCTTGGGAAAAACAGAAGCTCTATTATTGTTCACAAACTTAGAGGGCAGAGTGATCGCTCCTTCTATTACAAATTCAGTCCAACAGAGATAACGGTTGAAGGCCAAGGCACCTCAAACCCAGAAACATTAAACCCTAGCATGAAAAAACTTCTTAACATGAAGACAGACCTTCCTCAAGCAATTATTACGGCAATTTCAAAAAGTGATTACAACAGATTATCTAGACAATCGTTGGCAGAGAGACTCAATCAACCTGATCCAAGAACTCTTGACTACTCAATCAAAGAGCTTAAAAAAGAAGGATTAGTTGATTCTCACTCGAATGCTCTGGTGCTTACGAAAAAAGGTTCAGAGTTGGCACCTGCCATTGGCTCCAATGCTTACATAACGTACGCAAGGAATCCGGCCGATAGCCAAGTTTGATAGACATCAAAGGGGTGGACCACTGTCTGCCCCTTTCTTTGAAAGCAAATAGGGGGGGGTACACAACGAAGTATGTATCATTCTCTTAAAACTATTGATAGAACAGTGATCCAACCCAAACCGTATGTATGAATTGGTACAAACAGAATGGCAAAGGTCGTAGTGATTGCAAGCGATTTAAGGAAATCGTTCGTAGCCGTGTGGTAGGCCCACAGAGAATAAGAAAAACTATTCCCTATTCATTTTCTCTAAAACATACAGTAGAGGGAAGAGCAGCAAAGTAAAAAACAGCCAGTTGGCGCCTCGATCATTGTTTTTGCTGTCCGCATCGCAGCACTTATCTTCTGCCTTCCATAGATCAATACCAGTCTGAGCAACCAAAGCTTCAACGCATGACGCCTTGTTCTGGGTACCTGTATATTCGTAAAGCCAATAGGCGGGAAAGGTTGCCAAGACAGCAGCCATCATGATCGTAGCTATTAATGGAGGTGGTGGTTTGTTGGATGATTTCATCGATTTCAATTGAAAATCATTTAATTAAAAATAGTAACACGCGAACGTTTAATAATTGAGATAAGTAGCATGTCGAATAGTTCGTGGCCGCAGAGCCTCGATCTTTGCTTAGATTGCATGAGCCCTGACTCCTTAGCCTTGGTATTCAGCCAAATATTTTTTTACCGGCTCGCGGTCCCAATAAAATAAGATAAGCGCTTCAACTAAGACTCCAAATGCACTCATGGCAATTTCTGAAGCCGTTCCAGTGCTTGCAGCAAGGTTAAAAACCGCTTCCGCTGTAGTCTCGGCGATTGTGAGCACAATTGAGGCCAAGAAAAAAAGACGTACATAGCTCAAGGCATTAGGCTTTCTCTTGATTAGTCGCCAGGAAATTCGAATACCAACCAAAGCTAGTGGTATATAGAGCAAGTAAGAAAAATAACTTAATGCTGTTTCGTTGTAAAAAATAGAAAAGAAATTGTCGTCATCGCCATTGCCCAGGCCAAAAGTAACGGCAATCACCAAAATAGCCGAATAGGCAAGCAAAGAAACATTACCGGCAAGACCTATCCAGGCCATTGCTCGAAAACCTTTAGGGGTGGCAGCCATCAAACTAGATTGCATTGCGATTCGAACATTATATATCGCTTGACAAGCCACCGTCCCAGGATTAGCCTGAGGGGAAAGTATTTCTTTGTGAAAAGCATTTCATCGAAGCAAATTCTTCTCGGAGCAATGTTTCTTTTTGTAGGAGCTTGCGGGTACGCCGTAGGTCATTGGGTTGCAAACTATCAGAGGATTACGGAAAACCCCCTTTACACTAAGCTTGAAGAAGTCGGGGTGAGTGTCAATATTGATGGTATCTTTTGTACAAATCAAGAGAACTACGGCCTATTCGACCCAGACACCAAAACTATTTCCTTGTGCGTTGAGCCTCACAGCGGTTCAGGAGAAAGCGTGCAAACCACGCTTAGACACGAGGCTTGGCATGTTCTGCAGGCTTGTTTCAATAGTACAAACCAGAAAAAATCAAAGGATTACCCTGATGGTCAAGGACTGCCAGATGGCGGAGGGGTTTTCTTCACACCTCAAGAGTATAACGACTATTTCTTCACCAAAGATGGACCAAAAGAATTCCTTGGGAAAGAAACATACGATCGAATAATTGCTGATTACCCTGATGATCAGGAGTCAGGAGAACTTGAAGCGGCGTCAGCAGAAATCTATTTTGCTGATCAAGTTATTGCAGGTTGGATTGACAATTATTGTCAGAAAGAAAAATAGTCCTAGTTCGGTGTTTTCATGCAACCAAGCAGATTCAATTGAAGATTGAAAATTTGACTGTGGTACCGCTTCACTACGTCTCTTGAGCACATTTCGTGCCCTGGCCGATAGATATCCTAGCCCCTTTTGCAGAAGGTATCTGCTCTCCAGGAAAAGTGGCCGACATCACCAGGCGTTAAGCACTGAAAGGTTTTCATTGATTCAAGCAAACAGCTCTTCCAGCGAGCAACCGTCCGAAGAGTGATGACTTGTAGTGCCTAACACACAAAACGTATAGCAAAGCAACCAAAATACAAAGCTCTGCCCATAAAAGTGGTTTTCGTGCTACTAATATTGTTGAGTCCTGTGGGTTTATGGGTACTGGCTTCTTCGCTGGAATTTTTGCTTTCATTGGTCTTTGGCGCTTTTGGGGTGACTCACAGTGGGGCTGGTTCCTCGGTTTGGTCTTAATTAGCTGGTACACCACCGAGTTAGTGAGGCAAGACTTTGAGGCAAAAGGCATAGATGGGGCAAACAAACCATTGGCATTGGCTTGCGGGGCACTTCAAGTTGCAGTAATAGTTAGAGGCATACAATCATTCTGGGCCTAGCCTGACTACCATGCAATTAAAGATGCAAGCAGAAAGTCCTGGGTATGCAATCGTTTCGGTTTTCATTCATGTTTGCGGTGCAGCAATCCTCTTTTTGACCGGCTGTGCATCGCAACAATCTGAGGTTTTCAAGCAGCAAGATTTAGCGTTGATGGGAATGGTGCGTTGCCTGGTCACTGGTGGGCATATGACTGAAAATGAAGGCGCAATGTTTGTTGCTCAAATTGTTAAGGAACAAAGTGGTCAATTTCAACATGTTTACGATGCAATCAGTACGGGCGTATCCGAGGAAACAAATCGGCAGGTTGAACAGAATATCAAGTCAGCGGGTGGTTGCAGAGGCATGCTGACCCGATTTGCGGAGTCAGAACCAGAAACACCCTTCAAAAATTCGATTGAACTAGATTGGATCCTAAAGCCAATAAAATACTTTGATGAAAAATGACCTTTGCGTATTACCTGTTCCGACAAAAGCTATTGCCAGTATGATTGCATTCGGAACAATAAGTCCTGCCGCCCAACTTGAATTTTTGACATAAGGACGCATGGGAGATGTTAATGCGTCGCTGTACTCATCTGCTTAAGATATTATTACCCAATGCCCGACAACACCCTCACCCCTGACTGCCTCCACAAGATCGGAGGAGCCCAGCTGTTTATGAGCCCAACTTGGACGCCTGACCAGAAAGGGGTCAAGGTCCAGATCGTTGATGTCTTTGCCCTTGAGCTGGCAACGGGTTACAGCAAGGACCCAGAAGGCAGGCTCCTCCTCAGTTCTGAGCCCTCAGTCAGTAGCGGCAGAACCTGGTCACTGGCTAAGGCATGCCAACTCGTCCGCAACGACAGAAGGCCCGAGCGGTGGGTTGTCCTTCAGAGGAATAAGAAGGCTTGGGGTCTCTTCTGGGTTGGTGGTGGCCTTGACCAGTGCCGAGCAGCCCTGACGGCAGCCATGGGCGTTGAGCAGGCAGGCGGGGCGTTGGTACCAGCTACTCCAGAAGCACTGCTGCGATTGATCTTGACCCTTGAGGAACCAGAGGTAGAGCCTGTCCTGATCACCAAGGTCAAGAAAGAGAAGAAACCCTCAGACGAGGAGGAGATTCTTGATCGTGGTCCGAGCTTCCCCTGGAGGGCGGTTGCGCTCACCTCGGCTGTCTGGCTTGCTGCTCTGGGCGTGCTTGGGGCATCGCTGACAACCCAGCTCCAACAGCAAGATCAAAGGTTGCAGCAGCTCATTGAGAGGCTCGATGCTCGCAGGACACCCTGAAGCCATGACCACCGACACCCAAGGCTGGCTCTCGATCAGTACGGAAGGCTTTGCGTCGATGAACGCTGCCCGTCCACCAGAGCATCTGATCAAGGAGCTAGTCCAAAACTCGCTGGATTCCTTTGCCGATGAGCAGTCAGGCCGAATCCGCCTCAGCTACTTCTTTGCCAACGGCAAGGTTCAGGTCGTTTGCGAAGACAACGGCTCTGGTATCGACAACCTTGGGGACCTACGGGTCGTCTACCTGACCAACAAAACCGATAGCCATCTCAAGCGGGGCCGTTTTGGGCGGGGTTTCAAGGAAGCTCTCTGTATTGCCGATCAGGCCTGTGTGGTCAGCGGATCCCAGCGGCTGGAGTTCTTGCAAGAGAACGGCGAACGTGTGTGCAGGCAAAGCAGGAGGCTGCTTCCTTTTGGTGGAACCAAAGTCAAAATGTCAATGCCTTGGGCCGCTGAGGTCTGCGACCAGCTCGACGACTACTTCAAGCGGTTTCTTGTTCCCTATCGGATCGATCTTGAAGTCAATGGTTCGGTGATCGCCGCAAGGCCCATTGCCCACGAGATCACCGCCAGCCTCACCACCGAGATCTACGACACCACAACCCAAAGCTGGAAGAAACCCAACAGGAAGACCACGGTTCAGCTTGTGCACGCCGGGTCAGATGAAACACCAACCATCTATGAGATGGGAATACCAGTGGCTCCAGTGGAATGGACCATGGGCTTCCACTGCGATGTCCAGCAGCGGGTTCCGATGAACCCCAACCGTGATGCGGTCCAGTCTGGTTACCCCCTAAAACTCCACACCGCTTGCCTACCAACTTTGCTGGATTCGATGCAGCCAGAAACAATCAAAGAGGATTGGGTCGGCACGGCTGGACG
Source organism: Cyanobium sp. NIES-981 (assembly GCA_945907085.1). GTDB lineage: Bacteria > Cyanobacteriota > Cyanobacteriia > PCC-6307 > Cyanobiaceae > Cyanobium_A. Next base: position 13,308 of record CAMDSS010000012.1, read on the forward strand.
GAAATGCGATGAGGCGGTTCAACGCAAAATCATTGACCAGGCCTTTGGCACCAATATTGCCCGTTCTGTTCCAAAGATGGGTGAACGCCAATTTGATGAGGATGCTCGCGAACTAGGTGTCGTAATCGTGAACACGGCTCAGACTAGTGGCGGCTTCCGAGAAATGCTCAAGGCCTACGTGCCTTCTGCTATGCAAGTCGTTCGCAAGGATGAAGAGGAGAAAACTACTGAAGCCTTTGCATCGGGGTTCAGGCTTTCTGAGGTGCTTGATTCTGGAGATGAACGATCAAACTGGATTAACCAGTGGGGTGGAAAAAAACACGTAGAGACATGCCTGGAATTTGCTGTTTGGTTTTGCCAAAAGTTGGTTTATTCTTGTCCCACGCCACAGGCTCGTGTCACAGGCAAGGTTGCCCTTAGCAGTACTTCAATGAGGAAGTTCTCTGCCCACTGGAGTATTGATAATGTTCTAACGCTGGCGCTAGAAGAACAGTCCTTCTGGCTTGATCCTCTTGGTGCGGAATCACTGGAGATCTTGATCCACGAGGCAGCCCACGCTATGAACATGAATCATGGCTACGAGTTCAGGAAAGAGGTAGAGCGATTGGCAGGAGTCGCTGCGAGCTTGATGCTGCATAAGGGTTCTGAGATAAGAAGGCTGTTCCCTTCGCTGCAAGATGCTGCATCGATTCATAGTTAAGTAGCCTTTGCAATAGAAGACAAATTCATTAGTTACGACCATGATGGACCTATAGATCTGCTTCGAGCAGCCATGAACGTCTCGCTACCAAACTTCAGGCCTCTCCGCCCGGGCCCTCCTTCTGTTGCTGTTTCCAGCCAAGAAAACGCAGGCTTGCTCTTTGACAAGCATCAGGAAACCATAAGGCTACTCAGGGAAAAGCTTGGATTCCAGCATGACAAGACAGTGATTGCTTGGTTGCTGGAGCAGATTGAGCAGGCGCCGGATCTTGATAAAATGATCGAAAACCTGCTCGATGATTAGCAGTTCCAAGCAAAAGCTTCAATGGTTTCTTCTGGTCAGGGACAGGGAGACTCGGCTCTGGAAAGGTGTAACCACGAGCAGCTTAAGCGATGCACGTCGCAGGCTAGCGACAGACAAGCCACCAATAATCGTATTAAGTAAATTCACATCTGACAATGACCTTGCCAAATCCATCTCCGACCTAGTCAATGTGATAACGTCTTGGCCTGGGGTTGTAAAAGTAGATCTAAAGACAAATGAACACTTCATAGAAAGTGACTGGATGCGCACAGAGGATCTCTGTGAAGAGCAAATTCTCTGTGAGCAACTTGAGAAAAAAGCAGACGGGGTAGAGAGAGAAGAGGACGCGGCGCCCGAGCGAACGCGACTAGCTCTTGAGGCAGTTCAGAAGAAAGAGATAGCAGCATTTACCAGCAAAAAGATCTGGCCACGATTCTGGATCCATAACAAAACAAAGATAAGCGGACTATGCGGTTGCCTATTCCCGCTGCTATTTTGCGCACCGTTCATCTTCATCATCATAATAGCTTCAAAAATCCCCATTTCACTTGTCTTGCTCATCGTCCTGTCAGGCCTCTTCTATTTGCTTGTCCACGATCACAGAGAAGACAAAGCGAGGATCTCCTCTATAAAATCACGAATAGATCGCAAGATTTAAGTGAGTCGTTTTGTTGGTTCGCGGTTAATGTGAACCCCATAAACTGAACCACCTTTTATGAGAGCTTCCCTTTCTGCCAGACTTGGCCAGGAAAAGCCCCATGAAACGCAGATGCCACAGTCCCGAACAGATCATCCGCAAGCTCCGCACCGTGGAGCAACTGCTTAATCAAGGCCAGAGCGTCGACAATATCTGCAGGGCTTTGGAGGTCTCGGCCCCGACGAATTACCGCTGGCAGCAGTTATACCGGAGAATGAAAGCTACAGAGGCCAAGCGCTCCAAGGAGCTTGAGCTTGAGAACACACGGCTAAAGCGATTGTTGGCAGACGCAGAAATCGACATTTATTCAAGCGTGGATGAAGTTGGATGATACTGCTAAGATTAAACAGCTCATTTTTAGGGTTTACAGATGGATGACCTTCAATACAATGAGTTCGGAACGGCAAGGGTCAGCCTTGAGCTCAGTAGAGAAATCATTGAAGCAATTGACAAGTTAAGAGCCGAATGGGGACTAAGGACTAGAGGCGCAATTGTTGAGCGCTTACTATTTGAACTTTTACTGGCGAAGGATGAATGGCAGTGAAAACCTTTAGAGGCTGGAGCCTTGCGATAGTTTCAACCTACGCAGGAATCTCCTCGGTGAGTAGCATATGGAGGCTTGGAGTTGAGCTAACCGTTCTAGGCAATGGAAGCTCCATAGTCTCAAGCTGCTCTATTTGTCCAACGTCTGAAGCTGGGAGTTTAGCCTCAACAGTTTTAGCATTTATACTTGGAGCAGCCATTTGCTTCTTCTCGGGCAAGCAAGCTCGTGTTGACCTTCGCATTGCCGCTCCTTTGAAAAAGAAATAAGCTTTGCTCTTTCCTGCGCAACCAGTTGCTTTGGAATTGGCTATTGGAAACTATTCTATTTATCAACTACGAGGAGTCAGGATTCCATAAAAAGTTAAAACGAGTACCTCAGTCCCCTGATTTCCATCTCAATGGCTTGAACCCTTTTCTTGCTGTCAATGAATGATTGAATCAGCATGCTTGGCGCCAAGCGTTGGGGCCGGAATAGAGAAATCTGCTCTTCGAATGATCGTTGAGCATAAATTGCCTTGACGAGTTCTTCCTCAAGGTCCTCGATCTTTTGGTAATTAAAAAAGGGGCGACCCTTTTCGAGGGTGGTTTTCATTGGCTGAAGGCGCAGAACTATACGTATCTTCAGCTTACACCTTAAAGCAAAAACCAAGAAAGGAGCGCTTGCTTTGATTCCGTCATATGGGAGCCGAACTATGCTTTCGTGCTTTGCGCAGATCGTGGACAGTTTTGTATTGGCGGGAGGTTGGGGGGCGTGAAACGGCAGTTACTTCGGTCATCATCAGGTCTTAATCGGAGTTCGCGAGCACTAGTTACCGTTGGTCAGCAAGCAGCCGAAAATTCCATTGATCCGAATTGACTTCGATAGCCGTATAATAGTTGAAACACATTAAGATTCTATGGCAACTCCACATGAAATCTTGGGGGTGAGCGAGAATGCTAGCGCAACCGAATTAAGAAAGGCCCGCAGAAATATCTTGTATGATCTGCATCCTGACCGACTCCCAAGCGATCTTCCAGAAGGCGCTGCAAGATTAATTAAAGAAGAGATACTAGAGGTTAATGCAGCTTATGAGGAGCTTGTCAAGCAGATCGAAAGCAACTCAGGCGTAAGTAAAGAGCGCGTAAAGTATTCATCTAAAGGGCAAGATTCACAAGGTCCCCGCAATGCAAACTCTTCCAGCAAAAGCCAGGAAAATTATCGGAATCCACCACAGCAGCCTCCGACCGATAACCCTTCAACGGGAAGAAACAGTGCCGAACAAATAGCGCAAATAAGTCCTTTGGCAATGCTCAAGAAAGCCTTTCTTAAATGCTCAGAAGGTGGTGGCGTGAACTGGGGACTCGCCTATCTATCCACCCTTGCATTGCCCGATTGTCTATTGGCAATTAATAGTGTTTTCTGGAAAAATGAGTCAGCTGATTCACTTATCGAATTCGGCCGACTGACGCTGGCAGTGCCATTGTTTGTGGTGCTAATAAATCTTGCACGTCGAAGGTACTCCTTCGATCGCATTTGGCGGAGATCTTTTCTTGTCATTGCGACATCCCTGGCTTCTTTTATACTTATTGCAATAGGAACCCTATTTTTTGTTATTCCTGGCATTCTTGCTGCTAAGAATTACTTCTATGCCCCCTTCATAGCCGCTTCCGATGGCTGCGGACCATTTGAGGCAATGAAAAGAAGCGTCCAGCATGCAAACGTTAATGGTTGGAGAGCATTTGTGGTTTGGACGGCTGCGACTGTAATCACCGGTGGACTTTACTTTTTAGCATCTGAGCTTATTTTGCTAATTCCTGCTGAATGGGCCCCCGGAAGCTTTACTGTTTCCTTTATGTTTGCTGCCAATTTTGGCTTGTCTTACTTTGCCTCAATTGTTCTTACTGTGTTTGGATATATGATGCTAAGCAATGCTACCGTTAAGGAGTGAGTCGCGGGGATGGGGGCAATAGGTTTCGCCGGCCTTGCAATTCGATTGCGGCAAATAAATAAACAATATCATCTTAAATCGCAAGATTATTCTGGTTTTGCTTTTATTGTAAGCATCTACTCCGTCCTCCGGTAATTCCTTGACACTGTAAATGGCTTAGATGCTATCGTGTATGTCGGGGTCAGCGAAATTGCTGATTTCGCTTAGTTGATGATAGCTAGCAGGCGCGCGGCATTCCTCCGACGCGAGATCCGCTTGAGTCACCTGATATATCACTGTGAATAGTTTTCTTGCCTGCCTTAGTCCCGCTTTCTTGTAGCTAGTCTCTCCAAAAACGGTCCAAATTTCCAAGGCCCCCCCCTATACGCCTATCGCGGACCCTGCTTCCCCCCGTGCCGGGGTGTCTGTCTGGTTCTTTCTTGGTGGGTGGTGTGGTGTGGCTTGGCTCAGCGCCCGTTTTCTAGGGCTTCTCTCGGAGTCCTGAGACCTGCTCGAACACTAGGCCTAGTAGGTCTTGCCTGGCTTGCATGAGGCCTTTGCCTGGGTTTGGCATGGTCTCTTGTTTCGGGTCCTTTGCCCATGGCTGGCCAAGGGGCCCTGGCTGGTCACGAGAGCTATTCACCCCGGCTGAGCCTAAAGGCGTAACTAAAGCTACTCTTGTCTCTCGCTCAAAACCCTTGCGGTCCAATTGATCTCAGCCAATCGTTTTGGTAGTGCGGGATTGTTGAAGTAGGTCTTGTTGGCCAGGGCGGGCATCAGGGCCCTTAACGATCCTTGGGGCATGGGCTCACTGCTTTAGCTGGTCTTCGCTCTACCAAGAGGCCTGCTATTCG
>CAMDSS010000013.1 GCA_945907085.1 Cyanobium sp. NIES-981
ACAAATGACGTGCCGGTGGTGACCAATGTCGCTGCAGCGCGATCAGGCTCGGTGACAGAAGCGGGTCATAACGACGATGGCACCGCTGTTGCTGGCAGTACCAGCGTGACGGGAACGCTGAGTGCCACCGATGGGGATAGGGACGCCACCCGCAGCTGGAGCCTGACGGGAACGGCGCCCAGCACCTACGGCAGCATGGCGATTAATGCCAGCAGTGGTGTATGGACCTACACGCTGAACAACGACTTAGCGGCAACGCAAGCGTTGAAGGAAGGCGATGTCGTGACGCAGAGCTACACGGCGCGGGTGAGTGATGATTTTGGTGGCTATGCCGATCAGACGATCACGGTCACGATTAATGGCACAAATGACGTGCCGGTGGTCACGAATCGGCCGAGTGCTTTGGTGGGAACGCTGGTCGAGGCTGGATCAACTGATAGCGGCAGTGTGGTTGCAGGAACGGCAACGGTTTCTGGCACGCTGATGGCAACAGACGGGGACGCTGGTGCGATTAGGAGCTGGTCGATTGCGGGATCTCCTTCGGCAACCTATGGGGCAATCACGATTGATGGCGTATCGGGGGTGTGGACCTATCGTTTGAATAATGACTTGGCAGCGACGCAGGCGCTCAAGCAAGGTGAGAGCGTGAGCGAAAGCTTTACCGCCAGGGTTAGCGATGAGTTCGGCGGTTATGTTGATCAAGTGATCACCTTGACGATCACTGGAACGAATGACTTGCCTGTTTTTAGCGGTGGTTTGTTGCAGGCCACGGTCACAGAGCTTCAGCAGGATGATCCGCTGGCCACTAGTTACACCCATGTACGAGCTGGTTCGATCAGTTTCATGGATGTTGATTTTAACGATTTCCATACTGTTGCGATTGTGCCTGCAGCTGGCGGCTATCGGGGCAATTTTTCCGCCTCGATTCCGCTTCAGGCCAATGGCAAGGATGGCAGTGTGGCCTGGAACTATTCGGTCGTCGATGCCGACCTTGGCAGCCTGGATGCTGGTCAAGTGGTCCGCCAGTCTTACCAGCTCACCCTGCGGGACCAGGCTGGAGCTGTCGCCGAAACCCGCCTCGTCTCCATCACCTTGATTGGCACCAGTGATGTGCCTGTGTCAGCCCGTCTCGAGGGGCGGCAGGGGGACGTCTTCAATTCCCCCCTGCCGTCTACCCTGTTCCCGGCCAATGGCGGCAATGGCCCCCTCGCCTACAGCCTGGAACCGTTCACCGCCGGCGGGGCCACCTATCCAGTGCCGTCCTGGTTGACGATTAATAGCAGCACCGGCCGCCTCTCCGGTGTTCCCGGAGCCGGGGCGATTGGCGATAACACCTTGGCCGTTGTGGCGAACGATCGCTCTGGTGGCCGCACCCTGGCCTATCTCACGATTGCCATTGCGAATGTCAATGACCCCCCTGGGGTGACCGATCAGGCTAAATCGACCATCAACACCATCCAAGACACGGCCACAGCGCTGGATGTCAGCGGTTGGTTTGCCGATGCCGATAGCCCCTTCCTCGATGCAACGGGTGGCCCCCTAGATAGCCTTACCTATGCAGTAAGGGAGGCAAATTCCTCCCTGGAGTCAACACCCACTTGGCTGACTATTGATGCCAAAACTGGCATCCTTACACTCAAACCCACCAACGCGGAGGTGGGTCAACGGCCACTGCAGATTCAGGCCACTGATCGCAGTGGCGTCAGCGCCTATGTCACCACGATTGTCACGGTCGCCAATGTCAACGATTCACCGGTTCTGAATCCCACGGTGGCTGCCGGTTTCAGCAACAGGTCCTTGGCTGAGGACAGCCCTTTTCGCATCCTGGTTCCCGCTGATCTCTTTAGTGACCTCGACCAGGCCGTCAATCCCGCTGAGCGACTTGAATACACCGTGCTCCAGGCCGGTGGTCAGCCCTTGCCTTCTGGTTGGCAGTTCGATCCCAGCACTGGCGTGATCACGGGAAGTACGGTCGGCCTGCTCTCCACAACCTTGCAGATTCAAGCCAGGGACAGGGCTGGTATCGGCGCCGCCAACCCCCACCTGCTCAGCATTGCCGTCGATCGCCAATCCAAAGCACCGCTGATCAACGTCTTAACCACTTCACCCCAGGCCCTAGAAGGCAGCTGGTTGCGGCTTAGTGATGCCTTGGTTGTTAGCAACGCCGATCCCGATTCTGAACAGCTCAGTTTGTTGTTGGAGGCCACAGCCGGGCCCAGCCTTGAGCTAGTTCAGCTCGATAGCACTGGTAAACCGGCCAGCTTGATTCCAGCCACGGCCCCAGGTCAATGGCGCCTCGCCAGCCTGGATGGGCTAGCCCTGCGGCTTGCCGATCCCTTCGGCTCCGGCAGTACCAGCCTCAATCTCACCGCTTTCAGCAGCGAATCCCTTGGTGTCGCCAGTGGCCCCGGCAGTGCCAGTAGCAGCACCACCCTCCAGGTCAGTTTTATTCCCGTTGCCAACGTGCCCCAGTGGCATAGCGGCAGTGTCGGTCCCAACGATCCCTTGGCTCGGACTCCCCTGGGCAGTGCCATTGGTGTCGATCTGGTGGACAAGGACGGTTCTGAAGCCCTCAGCTATCGCGTCACCTGGCCTGACGACGTCACGAACCTGCGTGTCACCGATGCAAGTGGCACCGCCTTAGGCAGCCTCAGGAGCCAGGGGGTCTTGCTCAGTGCCGCCGAATGGAGCCAGGCGATTTTGGTTCAGGACAGGGGCATCGGCAGCCCCCTCGACCTGACCGTGGTCGCGATTGCCACCGAAATCGTTAATGGCGACAGCCGCGAGGGCGCGAGCAAAAGCTTTGCTTGGGCGGCTACGCCCCAGTTGATTTCGGAGCCCTTTGCCATCGAGCCAGCAAGCCCCCAGATCACCCGTTTTGATGGCGGCATTCCCACCAGCGGCCAACGGGGATCCCTCAACCTCGATCTGCAGGTCCCGGCTGGTGCCCAAACCGTGCAGCTGGAGTTCACTCTGCCGGCCGGCAGCAGCTTGCTTGACGGTGACAGGCGCCTCCCCTCCAGCCTGGCCCCGGACGGCAGCACCACTGTTGCTATCACCTATGACCTGGTGGCCCTCTCGGGCCAGGTCAAGCCCTGGGAGACTTTGAGTGTGGTTGCGCCGGAGGGCTTCAAGGGCCTCTGGCAGGGCAGTGCCCGCCTGCTGAGCTCGGCCCGGGCCAGCAACGCTGACCCGTTTGGCAGCGCCACCTTCGCCGCTGATTTGGCCGGGCGCCTCGCCGTAGCCAGTGAATCCAGTGATCTGAAACTCGCGGTGTTGGCCCAGGCCCGCAAACCCAGCTTGAACGCGAGTTACGACCCGGCCAGCCAAAGCCTGCAGATCACCCTGCAACGGGGCCATTCCCTCGCGAATGCCTTTGATGGTGATGAGGCCCTAGCCCTGGTGGTGCGCGGTGTGCCCGATGGCCTGGTGCTGGTGGATGCCAACAACCGGCCGGTGGGGGCCACCGATGCCTATGGCACCACCGTGTTGATTAACCGCCCTGCGGTGGAGAGCTCCCTGGCCAGCCAGGCGGAAACGCTCAACCTGTTCCTGCTGCGTCGTCCGGGAAGCTCGGTTGGGGCCTCGCTTTCGGGCTCCATGGGTTTTGCGCTGACCGCCCTCCTGCCTGGGGAACAGCAGGGCGGCGACAGTCGCTCGGCTGCGGTGGAACGGCAGCTGGCCCTCTCGGGCGCCAGTCCGATCCGGGAGCTGGGCAAGGTTGATCCCCTGATGGTGGACCTGGGCGGCGACGGCCTGGCCTTGGTCGATTTGGCGACCAGCCCCGTTCGCTTCGACACCCTGGCCCTGGGCTTGCCCTTCCCCACCGCCTGGCTCCAGACCACGGCCCAGGGCACCGCCACCAATGACGCCTTTGTCGTGGTGGATCGCAATGGCGATGGCCAGATCACCTCGATCAGTGAGATGTTGTCGGAATACTTCGGCAGCAGCGATGGTCGCCGCACCGCCAGCAGCGGCCTCGATGCCCTAGCCCCATTCGATACCAACCGGGACGGCCAGATTGACCTGGCCGATCGCGATTGGACCAGCTTGAAGCTCTGGTTTGACCACGGCAACGGCCGCATCGATCCGGGCGAATTGGTGCCCCTGTCCAGTCGCCTCAGCAGCATCAGCCTTTCCCTGGCCAGCCCGCTGAGCCAGCGGGCCAGCGACCAGCCCGCCTGGGCCGCCGGCAACCAGATCCTGCGCTCCACCGTCGCGACTGCGGCTACCCCTGGCGATCCCAGCGTCACCCTCTACGACGTGGGCCTGGGCGTGGCCCTGGCATCCACTGCGGCCCAAGCCGCCGCCCTCACGATCGAGGCTGGCGTTTCGATGGCCGAAGACAGCTATGGCACCAGCCTGACAATTGGCAGCAGCGCGATTGAGGCGGCGATCGCCAGCCAGAGCATTGGCGCCGATTCGGTGCTGGTGCGGCTGATGGGCTTGCCGGAGGCGGTGATTCCCACCCTGGGGGTGAAGGATCAACGGGGGGATTGGCTGTTCACCTGGAAGGAGCTGCAGCAGCAGGGCCACAAGTTGGTGCTGGCCAGCACCAACCAATGGAGTGGCAGCAGCAACCTGCAGCTGATCGCCTCCCAGGTCCGCGCCGATGGCAGCGTGGTGGGCTCCACCTTGGCCACCAGCCGCTTCACCGTGACCCCGGTGGCGGATGCGCCCCTGCTGCGGTTACAAAGCGGCCGGGTCGACGAGGACGGTTCCATCCTGCTCAGCGACTTGGTGCGCCAGGCCAACCTGCGGGACCAGGACAGCTCCGAGCGCCTGTCCTTCCAGCTCAAGGCCGATCCCGGTTTCAGCCTCTGGAATGGCAGCAGCCAGGCCAGGGCCGCCGATGGCTTCTACCAACTCGACCAGGTGGAGGGTTGGAGCCTGCGGCCCCTGAGCCAATTCTCCGGCCAGCTGGCGATCACGCTGACGGCGATCGCCACGGAAAACGGCGCCAGTGACCCGGCTGTCGCTACCGCCAGCGTGACCCTCAGCACCAACCTGCAGGTGATTGCCCAGGCCGACCAGCCCAGCTTGAGCCTCGTGGCCAAGCCCTTGAGCCTGGAGGAAGGCGGGGTACTGCCCCTCACCACCCTGTTGAACGACCTCCAGCTCCAGCTCAGCAGTCCCGATACCGACGGTTCCGAGCAGCTGCGCCTGCGCCTGGGCCACGTGCCCGCCAGCCTCATCCTCGAAACCATCGATCCGAGCTTCAGCCGTCGGATCGGGGGCAGCCGCAACAGCGACGGCAGCCGCGATCTGGTCATTGATGCGGCGGACCTGGCTTCCCTGCAATTCCGCGACGTCCTCGGCACCTGCCCTGACCACTTCACGATCGAGATCAACGCCATCACCCGGGAACGCAGCACCGGCGATGAAGCCAGCGGCCTAGCCACGGCGCTGAAGGTGGACCTGCTGCGCTATGCCCGCCCGGCGTCGGTGGTGGTCCAGGGCCTGGCGCCCCAGCTCGAGAACGCCGCGTCCAGCTGGGCCATGACCGACCTATGGGCGGTCACGCCCGCCAGCCCGACCGATCGGCTCGCCTTCGTGCTGAGCGCCCTCTCCAGCGACCTGACCCTGCGGGCCAGCGACGGATCGGTCCTGACTCCGGCCAGCTCGGGCCAGGTGCGGCTGAGCTCGCTGGCGGGGCTGCGCCTAGAGCGACCGGGCCATTTCAGTGGCAGCCTCAGCCTCACGCTCGAGGTGCTCAGCACCGCTGCCTGGGGGGGGCGCCAGGCCACGAGCGGCCAGCAGAGCCTGGCTCTCCAGGTGCTGCCGGTGGCGGATCGGCCATCCCTGCTGCTGCCCGCCAACGGCCAGGAATGGCGCCCCGGCGAAACGGGCTGGCTCGACTTGGGCGATCTCCAGCTGCAGCTGGCGGATACCGATGGTTCAGAAACCGCTGAACTGGTGATCCTCGGCCTGCCCGCTTCCCTAGAGAGCTCCGCCTTCAGCCAACCCGCCGCCCGGATCGACGTCACCCTGGCCGATGGCGAGGTCACCCGGGCCTGGCGGGTGGACGCCAGCCGGCTCGCGGAGTTGCAGGTGTATCTCCCCGACCTCGACCAGGACCTGGCCCTCACCCTGGTTCCCCGCAGCGTCGAGCAGGCCGATGGCAGCCGGGCAGCGGGAGAGGCCCGCAGCCTCCAGGTGTTGGGTGGGGTCCTGGCCCAAGTTCCCCTGCTCAGCGGCGGCGATCTGGTCACTGAGGAGGACACCCCCGTGCCCTTGCTGGTGAGCTCCGGCGGCGTCATTACGGCCCAGTTGCAGGGCAACGCCGCCCAGCAGGAGCTCAGCTATCGCTTCAGCTTGAAGGGGGATGGCTCGGGGGCGAACCGGGGCAGCTTCGTGCGTTGGGATGGCGCCGCCCAGGTATGGCGCGACCTGGGCTTCGATGCCCCGGCTGGGTCCCCTGCTGGCGAGGGGACCGCATCGCTCACCCTGCGGGCCGCCGATTGGGCGGGGGTGGCCTGGCGACCGAGTGCGAACCAATCCGGGACCATGGCCCTGCAGGTGGAGGCGATCAGCAGCAACCGCCGCGGCACCAGCACCGAAACCAGTGCCCCGCTCACCGTGCAGGCCCTGGTGCGACCCATCAATGACGGTCCCCAGGTGGTGTCCAGCCTGGGCGATCGCGGCCTGGGCTTTGGCAGCAGCGTGGACCTGGACCTGGGCGCCGGTTTCCAGGACCCCGATCCCAGCGATGCGCTCCAGTACAGCTTCACCCTCACCAACGCCCTGGGCCAGGCCGGCTCCTGGCTGAGCCTCCGCGACGGTCACCTGGTGGGCTCCCCCAGCAGCGCCGATGGCGGGGCCTGGGATCTGCAGATCCAGGCCAGCGATGGCCAGGGTGTGGTGGCGAGCCAGAGCCTGCGCTGGGTGGTGGGCGGCTCTAACCAGCCGCCAATGGTGCTGACGACGGCTCCCAGTACGGTCGAATTCAGCCAGAACGAGACCCTCAAGCTGGACTTCGCCAGCCTGTTCAGCGATCCGAACCTGGCCCCAGGTGAGCACCTCAGCTATGCGATCCGTACTGCTGGCGGCGAGCCGATCGCGTGGCTGCAGGACGCCCTAGGGGCAATGGGCACGGGCCAGGTCCTCTCCGTGTCGACCGATAACAGCATGGTGGGCAGCACCGACCTGATCCTCCGGGCCACGGACCCCCAGGGCCTTTCCGTCGAGCATCGCCTGCGGCTGGTGATTGCCAATGTCAATGACGCTCCCACGGTTCAGCGGCCCACGGCCGTCGCCCAGGGACCAGGCCTGTGGGAGGAACGCTTCTCGCTGACACCAGGAACTCCCTTGAGCCTGGAGTTGGGCGGCCTGTTCCAGGATCCCGACCAACTCTTTGGCCAGGCCTCGCCGGAGCTCAGCCTCCGCAATGGGGACGGCGATGCACTGCCCGCTTGGATCAGCTGGGATCCAGCCACGGGCCAACTGCTGGCGGCCCCTGGCATCAGCGCCGGTGGCACCTACCTCATTGACCTGGAAGCGACGGATTCCCAGGGGCTCACCGCCACCTACCGGATGGTGCTGGTGGTTAACAATCCGCCCATTCCCACCAGCACCACCCCCCTGGAACAGCGCTTCGAAACGGGGAGTGGCCTCAGCTTGCCCCTGGCCAGCCTGTTCAGCGATTTAGACCAGGGCGACGCGTTCACCGTGGTTGCCACCGTGAGCCGACTCCAGCAACAGGCCGACGGTTCCTGGCAGGAGCAGGGCCAGCCCTTTGAGGCCCCTTGGCTCACGATCGCCCATGCCCCTGCCGGCGTTGCCAGCAGGGCGGCCTTGTCCAGGAGCGCTACCAGCAGCGCTGCCGTGTTGACGATCAATCCCGGCCGGGACGAGGCCGGTCGCTATCGCCTGCACCTCCAGGCCACCGACCTGCTCGGCGCCAGCAGCAACCTCACCATGGATCTGGAGGTGGTCGCCGCCAATGCAGCGCCCCAAGTGACCCGCCAGCTCGGGCTGCTCCGCAGCGACGACAACAGTCTGGTAACCCTCAACCTGGCCGAGCTGTTCGGCGATTTGGATCTCAGCCAGCCGGCACCAAGTGGGTTCTCGGCTACCTCCGTTGAGACCCTCAGCTACAGCTATGCCCTGGTTGGCGGAGACCAAACGTGGCTCACCACAACCCTCGATGGCCAGGAGCGGCTGTTGCCGGCCATCCGGCTGCGGGACAGCAGCGCCACGGATGCCCTGGTGGGCGATCTGCTGAGCCTCAGCCTGCCCGGGGTGGACAGGACCCTGGAAACCACCCTGCGCCTGTTTGCCACCGACGCCAGCGGCAGCCAGGCCAGCCAGGATGTGACCCTCACGATCACGCCCAGGGTCCAGTTGCCCTCCCTGGCTGCGCTCACGGCCCCGAGCTCGATCGGCCAAGGGGAGAGCCTGCGCCTGGGCCAGCTGCTCAGCGAGCTGCCCCAGCTTGCGGATCCGGAGGGCGACCAGCTCAGCCTCCTGATCCGCACCCTGCCGGGGGTCGGCCTCAGCCTGCCCGAGGGCTACTTGGGCCAACTGGAGCAACTGTCAGGCACGACCACCTGGGTGTTGGCCGATGGTCGCCAGGTCCAGGCCCAGGGCTGGCGGCTCCAGATCAGCGGCAGCAACCCTGACCACGACCTGGCCCTGCTGCCGGAGGTCAGCCTCCAGCTCGCCCCAGGCAGCGGCCTGATGCAGCCTGAGACGGGTCCGGGGACGGCCCAGGCTGCGGTGATCGCCTTACCGGTGGACCTGGGCCTGGAGGTCTCCGTGCGGGGAGCTGCCGATGGATCGGCGGGGGCAACGCTTCCCAGCGCGACCGGCAGCGCCCAGCTGCGTTGGATCCCGATCCCGAACCAGGCGCCCTATTTCGATTGGGGCGCCCCCACCCGTTTCGTGCGGGTCGAGGTGGGCAGCCAGCCCCAAGGGGTGCTGGCGGACCTCACCAGCCTCTTCAGCGACCCGGATCTGGAGGAGGGCACCCCAGGGGCCGGGGGACTCCAGTGGGACTTGAGCCTGCCCAGCCGGCTGGAGGGGGTGATTGAACTCGATGGGGCCACTGGTGCCCTGATCTGGAAGGCGGGAGCCCCCCTGGGGGCCGATTTGGCCGGGTCCTATCGCATCGTGGTGTCCGCCTACGACAGCCACTACGCCCTGGGGGATAGCAGCGCCATGGCCCGGGGGGTGGTGCAGTTGTTTGTGAAAGTGCCAGGGGCCCCGCCAAGTGCCATGGAGGATCTGGTCTCGCGAGTACAGAAGTTGCCCCTGGTCAATGGTGTCCGCAGCTGGAGTTTGTTCCAGCCCACCGATCTCAACCTTAGCGACAAAAATATTGTGGGATCCAGTGAATTGCTCAACGCCGATATCGGTTTTCTCGCCCCAGATCAGGTTGTTGCAGCCCTACCTAGCGACCTCACCCTGGCCAGCAACCTGTCCGAGGCAGGCCTGGATCCGATTGCCTACAGCATGACTACGGACCAGCCAGATGGTTGGTACAGCTTGGTCGATTTTGCTATCACCGAGCAAATGGCCGATGGCCTGGTGGTGATGAAGGGCTATGACGCTGACCACAACACCATCACCACCGAACTGGCCTATCGGCAGTACCACAGCCGATTCGTGAGTTTCGACCAGAAGGCCATTGCCCAATACGGCAATGATGGCTTTGCCAGCTGGCTGAAGGATCAACAGTTCTCGATCAGCACCTATGAAACGGAGGAGGCCCTGTTAGGGGTGAGTGAAGCCCAGTTGCTGGATCCTGCGGTTTCGGCCGATACGCTGAATGCCTTGCCTAAGGAGCAGGGCGTCCAGGGGGAGCGCCTAGGCGCCGATGGCTCGGCCCTGCTGATCGATAGCAATGGCGATGGCAAGGTCGATTACATTCGCCTGCTGCTGCTTGATAATGGCCTGTTCGATCTGGACCCGACCAAGGGCCAGGTGAGCGATCCGATGGCCCTGCTGCCCCTGGCGGAGGAAGGGGGCACGCCCGAGATTTCAGTTGGCGATGCAGACGCTGACCAGAGTGAGCCCCTTGAGGCTTCGACCGCGACCCCCTCCCGATTGGCCATTGACCAGGGCCCCAGTAATCTGCCCGCTGGGAAGAAAGCTCTACCGGCGCCAACGGGCTTGGTCAGAATCGCCCTGGTTGATGGTGAACGCCAGGGAGAAGAGCCAGCGCCCCTGGTCCTGGAGGTTGCCAAGCCCTCCAATGCGGAAAAGATTGATGAGATGTTTGCCGTTGAAGTTACGGATGTGGTCGCAAGCTCCGCGGAGACCCTTCAAAATGTCACCGATTCGATCAAGGAAACTTTCTCTAAATTATTGGGCAGTAATGATGTGGTGTCGTCGAAACTGTTGGCGGGCCTACTTGCGCCCGCTGGTGGCACCTCAATTGTCGACCTGTTGCTTGGCAAGCTATCCCCAGGCGGCAACCACCGGCTCGCCCAGCGGGACCGCAACCTGAAGGGTCGTTGGCGTCTGGGCCAGGGCCCCAGGGTGCTGACCCTTGTCGATGGCCGCGTGCGCCTGACCCGCCAGCAGGATCCCTTCGCTGCCGCGCCCCTGGAGGGATTCCCCGCTGGGGAAGACCCACGCCTCGCCAGCCTCGCCAGTGGCCGGCTGCTCGAACTGGTGCGCCGCAGCCCTGAGCCTGCCCAGGCCCTGGCGATGATCCAGGGGCAACTGCACAGCCTGCTGGCCGGGACCATGCCCGTGATCTGGTCTGCTTGGTTGCAGGCTCTGCCCGCGGCCCTGGCCTATCCCAACCGCCTCCAGGCCTGGCGGGCCCGCACAACCCTCAAGCACCTGCAGGGCGAGCTGGCCCAGCTCGGTGCCATTGATCCGTCCCTGATGGATGTGTTGATGGCGGCGGAACTGGCCACCTGTCTGGAGGCCTTTGAGATCGAGCTTTTAACCGAAACCGACCCTGGGGAGCTCTTCCGCCGCAACCCGGTGGAGGAAGTTACCATGACGTCTACGTAGTGATCCGCTTCCCTGGGCTGTCGTTGGTGGTTGATTATCCATGCTGAAGGTGCTGCAAACGGCCACGGCGCCTGAATTAATCGCCCTATTGCTGAGGTTTGAACTGGCAGAACCACTCTTATTGGCGTTAAAAGAAAAGGAACTCTTGGGCTCCCGGCTGGAGGTCAGTCAACGAGGGTCTTCCCAGGCACCAACTTCCCAAACAGCAACTTCCCAAACAGCAACTTCGCAAACAGCAACTTCCCAAACAGCAACTTCCCAGACACCATCCTTCTCGGCTGGCCCCCTATCGCCATTGACTCCAAGCCAGCCCCCAGCGCAAGCAGCCCAGCCGCCGGAGGGGCCGATCGATCCCGTTGATGACGCTGCGGCGGCCCTTGCGTCCTATTGCAAGCACCATCAATTATCCAGCGAAGAGGCCCTTGAGCAATGGTGTTTTCGCCATGCCCTCGGTCCAGCGGCCCTGCTGGCCGAAGCCGAGCATCTCCAACATCGGCAGGCCCAAGCCGGTAATGGCGTTCCGGGGTCAGAAGAAAGCTTGTTTTTACGGTTTAAGGATCGCCTCGATCGGGTTCTCTATGGTCTGATTCGGGTGGATAACGAGGCCCTGGCCCGGGATCTGTTTTTTGCCATCGAAGCCGGTGAGTTGCGTTTCGGTGAGGCGGCCCGCCTACATTCCTCCGGTCCAGAAGCGCGCACGGAAGGAATTGTGGGTCCGGTGGATTTGGCCACGCCCCATCCGGAAATCAGCAGTCGTCTGCGGGTGGCTTCACCCGGAGAGCTGATCTTGCCGTTCAAGCTGGAACAATGGCATATAATTCTACGGCTTGATTATCGCTTCGAAGCCAGCTTGGACCCAGACACCCGACAATTTTTACGGGATCTGTCCTTACGCAGCCAGGCCCGCGAAGCGATTGAATCGGAGCTGGTTGCCCTTGCCGCCTGGGTGCAGGAGCCAGCTCAAGCGTTGGTGCGATGAAACTCAGCGCCTCAGAAGGAGCAGCCCTGCGGCTGTTGATCCAGCAGTCCGCCTTCCCGAGTTCCCCTGGCCAAGGGCCCGAGCCAGCCGAGGACCAGCCTCCAGGCCCGGCCCTGCGGGCCGTTGCCCAGGGCGAAGCCATTCGCCAGGGGAGCGATGGCGGTCGGCTGGTGTTGGTGATTGAGGGCAGTGGCCGCTTCCTCGATCCCGATAAAACCTTTGGCCAGTACACGATTGAGTGTTTGGAGGCCCCCTTTCTGGTGGGCGCCCTCCAGCTCCTGGCGCCCGAGCTGCCGGTGGCCAGTGATCTGGGTGACAGCCCCCCAGGGGACCCTTCCCCAGGGGAGCCAGCGTTAAGCCAAGCCGCCCTGCGCGAAACCTGTATCGCCGCCAGTGCCTGCCAGGTGCTCGACCTGGGATCGGGCCCTCTAGCCGAGAGCCTGGAGGCCCATCTGCGGGGGCTGCTGGCCGATCGGCTGTGCAGCCATGAATATCCGCTCCTCTCCCGGTTGGCGGCGGCGGCCGAACCCCCAAGCGAGGGGGTCAGCCCGGCAGCGCCGCTGCCGGGGCCTGGCCTGGAGCGCACGATTGCCGAATGGCGGGTCGTGGGGCCAGACACCCTGGAGCAGCAGGGGCTGCTCATCCATGCCGACCAGCCCCTTGGGGGCCGGGTCTATGGCGATCGGGTGGGTCCCCAGGACCTGCAGGACTTACCGGAGGGGAGCCCCTTCCCGCGCCTGCTCGGGTTGCAGTCCCGGGGGCGTTTGCCCCTGTCGGCGGCGCCGGTGCTGCGGGACCGTCCCATCAGTCGGCGCCGCCGACAGGCGTCCTCGGGGGCCAGTAGCCAGCTGGTGATCGAAGGAGCCCATGCGCTCGAACGGGCCGAGGGGCTGACCCCCGAACCGCGCCAGCACGGCTTTCGCTGGTTCCGGCCCAACAGTCGCCAGGGGCCCTACGCCTGCCTCTTGCTCTCGCTGATGGACCATTTCGAGATTCCAGTTCGGCGCGACATCGTCAGACAGGCGGGCGAGTCCCTTGATCGCCTGGCCGTGAACGGCCTGGAAACGAGGCTGATGAAGGTCGCTGATCAATTGGGTCTGAATGCCTTTGTGGTGTCGGTGGGCCAGCCCAGCGACCTGGCGCGCTTGCCCATGCCTTGCCTCTGGTGGGGCGAGGAGAACCGGCCCCGGCTCTTGATCGCTGCCAGCGGCAACGCGGTGGATCTACTTGATCCCGGCAGCGGCATCCAGCGGGTCCCCCTGGCGGAGGCCCACGAATGGATCCTGCAGAAGCCCCGCTTTGTGCACCTGGGGATCGGCCGCCATACGCCCCGTCAAACCTTTGGCCTCGCCTGGTTGCTTCCCTATCTGTCGCGCTACCGGCTGCAGTTGTTTGAGGTGTTTCTGGCCAGTTTCCTGGCCCAGCTGTTTGCCCTGGCCAGCCCCCTGCTCTTCCAACAGATCATCGACCGGGTGATCGGCCAAAGCTCGGAAGGTGCCTTGTTGGGTCTGACGGTGCTGATGGTTCTGTTCATGGTGCTGGAGATCATCTTCAGCAGCCTGCGCACCTTCCAGTTTGCAGAAATCTCTAATCGGGTTGATATCAACCTTGGCTCGGCCATCGTGTCGCGCCTACTACGCCTGAACATGCGTTTTTTGCAAAAGCACTCGGTGGGCGAGCTCTCGAGCCGGCTTAGTGAGCTTGATAACGTGCGCCGCTTCATTACTGGAACAGCCCTAACCGTGGTGCTAGATGCCCTGTTTGCCCTGCTCTATTTCGGTGTGATGTTTGTTTATAGCGCCACACTCACTGGCATTATCCTTGGCAGTGTCCCGATGTTGATTGGCGCTATTTTTGGCCTGGCCCCGCTAACCGAAAAATTGCTGCGCGAGAAAGCCCAAGCCCAGACTCGCACCCAGTCGCTCACGGTTGAGATCCTCAACGGCATTGAGACGATCAAGGTGCAAAGTTCAGAGGTTGCCGCCAAGCAGCGCTGGGAGGAGCGGCATATCGAAACAATCAATAAGGGCTTCCAGACCACCGTGGCCGGCACGGCAGGTTCCAGTGTCATCCAATTGATTAACAAGGCAACCGGCATCCTGGTGATCGCCATTGGGGCCCCCCTGGTGCTCAAGAATGAAATGACCCTGGGCCAGCTGATTGCCTTCCGCATCATCAGCGGCTATGTCACCCAGCCAATTATTCGGCTGGCGGCCTCTTGGCAGAGCTTCCAGGAGGCCTCCCTCTCGATGGAGCATCTTTCCGAGGTGGTGAACCAACCCCTGGAAACTAAAGAGGATGAGGTTAATAACATCCCCATGCCCCTGTTGCGCGGTGAGATTTCTTTTGAAGAGGTGAGTTTTAGCTATGGATCTGGTCAACCCCAGCTCTCGGCCATCTCCTTAGAGATTGCGGCTGGAAGCTTTATTGGCCTGGTCGGTAAAAGCGGCTGTGGCAAGAGCACCCTGCTCAAATTGATCGCACGCCTCTACAATCCGGTGTCTGGTTGTGTGCTGATCGACGGACTGGATATTGAAAAGGTTGAGCTCCATTCGCTGCGTCGCCAAATTGGTTATGTGCCCCAGGAGTGCCTGCTATTTGAGGGCTCCATCTTCTCGAACATTGCCTCTTCCGACCCGGATGCCGATAGCAACGATGTCATCCACGCCGCCCGCCTAGCCTGCGCCCACGACTTCATCATGGCCATGGATGATGGTTACACCTCGATGATCGGCGAGAAGGGGGCCGGGCTTTCCGGCGGCCAGCGCCAGCGCATTGCCCTGGCTCGCATGCTGCTGCAAAAACCGCGCTTAATTATTCTCGATGAAGCCACCAGTGCCCTGGATGTGGATACGGAGACCCAGGTGCTCAATAACCTGCTCGAATCGGCCCGCGAGTCCACCATCTTGATGACCACCCATCGCCTCTCTTCGCTTACCCAGGCTGATCGCATTGTCTTGCTTCATAACGGCAGTATTGATTCCCAGGGCAGCCATCAAGAGCTGATGGATCTACAAGGACGCTATTTCGCCTTCTACCAACAGCAATTTGCCGGTTAACTGACGATGTCCCAATCCCCCGAATCCAAGCCCGATCCCCAATCCCCCACAGGGGGGCGTCCGGCTATGGAGGCAAGCGCCTATGCCTCCCATGGGGTGCTGCTCCAGCCACCGCCGATGTGGAGCCGGATCCTGATCTGGACCCTGGGCATGGGCACCATCATCCTGCTCGTCTGGTCCTGGGTCACCCGCATTGAGGAGACTGTGAGCATGGATGGGGCGATTGAGACGGCCTCTCCAGAAGCCAAGGTGACCAGTGCCAATGATGGACAAATTGAAGCGGTGCTGATCCGTCCCGATCAGGTGGTGCGCCGGGGTGATCCCCTCTTCCGTCTCTCGACCCAGGATTTGGATGTGACCATTTCAGGCCTGAGGGCCAAGCTGTTGGAGTTGGAGCATCAACGGGAGGTGGAGCGCAGCCTCTTTGATGCCAGGATTGGCCAATTGGAGATCCAGGCCAAGTTGCATCGAACGGTCTTGGAACGGTTGACCCAGCTGGCGAGCACCGGTGCGGCCCAGGAGGTGCAAGTGATCGAGCGCAGGAGCACGTTGCAAGAAACCATCAATTCCATGGAGGTGGAGAGAAAGGAATTGGCAAAAGCGGATAATATTTTGCTGATCCAGCAGCTCGAAGCCAACAATGCAATTAAGGAGCTGCTTGGTAAGCGTTCCGATAATAGGGTGGTTTCCCCTGTGAGTGGAACCGTCCATACGATGCTCATCAATGCGGCCGGGGAACGGGTCAAGGCGGGAGATGAGATGGCGACGATCGTGCCCAGTTTGCAATTGCTGGCGGCGGTTGCCGTGCCCTCCAGGGTTTCAGCGCCTGTCAGGAAAGGCAGCAGCGCCAAGTTGAGTGTGGATGCCTTCCCCTCCAACGACTTTGGCGAACTTAGTGGCAAAATTGTATCTATTTCGCCCAACACTAGTATCAGCCAGGAGGCGGGTAAAGACAGTAATTATCGGGCCATGATTGCCATTAATCGCTCCCTAGTACCGCCCCGCTTCCCGATCGACCAGCTCAGGCCTGGCATGGGGGTGAAGGCAAAGGTGAAGCTGCGTGATCGAGCTGTGATCACCCTGGTCTTTGACTTTCTGGATAAGGCGATTGCGCCCCTCACCCAGCGCAAGTAAGGGCCCAGCGGCTAGCGTTTCGCTTCCAAGGGCGTTACGCCTTAGCGCTTAGGCCTTGGCTTGATCGGTCCTGCGCAAAGGTCTTGCCTCCCCTAAGGTGGCACTGAACTCGATGGCAGGGAGCCCCCTGGTTGACCGTGTCTACTGGCGATCCCCAAGGAGCTCCCGGCTTGAAGATCGGCCAGGTGGCGTCCTATTCCGGTGTGCCGGTCAAGACCATTCGCTTCTATTGCGATGAGGGCTTGATACGCCCTGCCACGAGAAGTGATGGGGG